>CAZDGY010000085.1:0-12893 GCA_964504685.1 uncultured Kofleriaceae bacterium
CGCTGCCGACGGTCGGTTGGACCGCGTACGCCACGCCGGTGCTCGGCATGTACGCGAGCCTGTCGTACGCGAACGCCGGGGGGAATCCGACGCAGGTCGGGATCGAGTTCGCGCCGGGCGCCACGCAGAGCGCGCTCGCACTGCCGCAGTTGCCGTCCGGCCTCGCGACCTACCTGCCGGGCGCCGCGCCGGCGCTGACCGGCTCGATCGCCGCATACGGCGGCACGGTGGCGACCGACGCAAATGCGTTCCGTGCCACGGGCAGCGCGCTGACCTCGCTCGCACCGGGTGCGGTGCGCGTGGCCAACGGCATGAGCATGCTCGTCTCGAGCTCGGCCGCGCCCGCGCAATGAAATCGCTCGCGCTCGGCGGTGCGGCGTTGCAGTTTCTCGCCGGTGGCGGGCGCGATCTCGAGCTCGCGCGCTTAGGTTCGAGCGACGGCGCGGCGGCGCTCGGTGATGGCGACCACGTGCAGCTCGTCGATCACAACGGCGACGAGCTCGGCCTCGCGATCACCGATGTCGGCAACGCCAAGTTGCGCGTCCTCGCCGTGCCGGCGGACGGGTTACCCGCGATCGGCGGAGCGTTGCTCGCGCTGCGCGTCGAACGCGCGCTCTCGTGGCGCACCCAGCTCGGCTTGCCCGGCGACGACCACGCGTATCGCTTGCTGCACGGCGCCGGCGATGGTTTGCCCGGGTTCGCGTGCGACGTGCTCGGCAAGACCGCGATCGTCTACGTCTATGGCGAAGGCTTGCGCGCGCTCGGCCGGCAACTCGCCGAGGCGATCGTCGGGTTCGCCAAGCTCGAAGGCGCGGTGGTCAAGCTGCGCGCGCGCGGCGGAGCGGCAGAGGTCGCGCAAGACATCGTCGGTCGCTCGCCCGACGAGGCCTACGTCGTGACCGAGCACGGCGTGCCGTTCGAGGTCCATCCGCTCGGCGGGCTCAACACCGGCATCTTCACCGACATGCGCGAGCATCGCCGCGGGTTGGCGCGGTTCGCCGGCGGCCGGCGCGTGCTCAATCTGTTTTCGTATACCGGCGCGCTCAGCGTCGCGTGCGCGCGAGCCGGCGCCAAGACGGTGACGAGCGTCGATACGTCGCCGGGCGTCGCCGCGTGGGCGCGCTCGAACTTCGGTCGCTCGAACCTGACCGGCGAGCGCTGGCAGTTCGAGACCGGCGATGCGGTGCGCTATCTCGCGCGAGCGGGCCGCGATCGCGAGCAGTACGATGTCGTCATCATCGATCCACCGACGTTCTCGACCGCGCGCGGTCAACCGTGGACGCTCGATCGCGACTATCCCGCGCTGATAAAGCTTGCGGCGGCGGTCATTCCCGACGGCGGTGTGCTGTGGCTCGCGGCGAACACGCACGAGCTCGCGTCGCTCAGCAAGCTCGCGCACAAAGGACTCGCCGGCCGCTCCGCCGCGATCCTCGAGCAGGGCGGCTTGCCCCCGGAGTATCCGACGCTGGTCGCTCAGCCGCGCGACCGCTACTTGCAAGTCTGCGTACTCCGGCTCGGCTGATCGAGCTACGATCGCGGCGATGCGCGGCCTTCTCGTGATCGCAGTCGCCGGGTGTGGCGGCGGTGGTGCCGGCAGTCACGACGCCGCTCACCCGAGTGACGCAACGGCCGACGTCTCCGCCCACGACGGATCGATCGGCTATTCGACGACGTTCGACCTGACCGAGGCGCCGATCTCCGAAGCCGGGGCGTGGACTCACGTCGGGCTCGACTGGGCGCTCGCCGACACCGCGAACGGCGACGCCTTCGGAACCCAGACCGGCACCGGTGGCTACAACGACGCGTACGCGCACCTGTCCGGCTTCCCCGCCGATCAGACGGCCGCCGCCGTGATCCATCGCGACCCGGTGATCGATACGAACTGCACGCACGAGGTCGAGATCCATGTGCGCTGGTCCGACAGCGCGCACGACGCTCACGGCTACGAGTGCAACCTCGCGTTCGACGGCAGCTACGCGCAGATCGTCCGATGGAATGGCGCGCTCGGCGATTTCACGTACCTCGCAGCCGGCTCGGTGCCGGCCGGGGTTCACGACGACGACACGCTGAGCGCGACCGCGGTCGGCGACGTGATCACGCTCTACGTCAACGGAACGCAGATCGCGCAGGCGACCGACGACACCTGGCCCACCGGCAACCCGGGCATGGGGTTCTGGCGCGGCGGCACGTGTGGCACGCAAGACGACTACGGCTTCACGAGTTACACCGCGATGCCGGTCTCGCCCTGACGGCGCGCTAGGTCTTCGCTCGAAACGACGCGTACGCGGCGAGCACATCGGCCGGTGCTTCGACCTGCGGGTAGTGACCGACTTCTGGTAAGCGCACGACATCGGTCCGCGGCCGGAGCTCGAGTAGCCGATCGACCATGTGCGCGCCGCTGATCGGATCGCGAGAACCGTTGATGACGACGAGCGGCATGGTCGCCTTCACGAGCGCGCCGACCCAGCGCTCGCGATTTGCGCGCCGCTCGGCCATGTAACCAATCAGCCCGGCGAGCGCGCGCATGCCGTCGTTCTTCGAAGCGAGCAGCCAGAACGAATGCAGCTCGTCGGCGGACGGCGGCGTCACGAATAACGACGCGAGCGACCTCGCGAACGTCCGTTCGTTCGCGAGCTTGGAGACGAGTGGGCCGAGCGGCGACGCCAGCACGCGCTGGATCAGGCGCGGCCGATGCGTCTCGGGAAACAGGCCGCCGTTAAGGAACGCGATCGACGCGATCGGTGCGCCCCGTGCCATGAGCTCCTGCCCGACGGTTACGCCGTAGTCGTGCACGAACGCGTCGAACTGCTCGACTCCGAGCTTGGCGAGCAACGCCATCTGCAGATCGGCTTGCTCGAAGATCGAGTAGTGATGACCCTGCGGCTTGGCAGATTCACCGAAGCCGAGCATGTCGAGCGCGATCACGTCGTAGCGAGCGGTCAGATCGGACCACAGCCGAGCCCAGTCCCAACTCGACGTCGGATAGCCGTGCACCAACAGCAGCGTCGGGCCGCGGCCTTCACGGCGGAAAAACATGCGACGACCTTGGAGCTCGACGAACGTTCCCGCGTCGCGCCATGCATCGATCGACATCACGTTCGCAGTGCACCATCGGAATCGCGGGGATGTCGAGGTCGCGTTGCAGGTTCTAGCGGTACACTCGAGTAGATCTTCACGGTCTGACGATGTGCGGTCGCTACACGGTGATGAGCCCCGACGAGGTCGCGTCCGACCTGCAAGCCGCGATCGCGCCGGGGTCGACCGATAGCGAGTGGTGGAAGTCGCGGTTCAACGTCGCGCCGACGCAACCGGCGCCGGTGGTGACGCTGCGCGATGGCGTGCGTATGCTCGAGCTCATGCGTTGGGGGCTCGTGCCGCACTGGGCGAAGCCGGGCAGCGGCAAGAAGCCGCCTTTGATGATCAACACGCGGGTCGAGTCGATCGAAGCCAAGCCGATGTTTCGCGATGCGCTCGCGCGCCGGCGTTGTCTCGTCGCGGCGAACGGGTTCTTCGAATGGAAGCGCGCCGGCAAGCTCGCGCTACCGATGTATTTCCATCCACAGCGCGACCGACATGTCGCGTTCGCCGGGATCTGGATGCGCGCTGGCGACATCACGAGCTTCTCGATCGTGACCGGACCGGCGAATCCGCTCGTCGCGCCGATCCACGACCGCATGCCGGTGCTGCTCGATCCATCGCTCTACGCGGCGTGGCTCGATCCCGCGGTCGACGCCGCGGGAGCGCACGCGCTGCTCGGTGTGCCCGACGTTGGCGATTGGCACGTGCAGCAGGTCTCGACCTGGGTCAACAAGGCCGACCACGATGATCCGCGGTGTATCGAGCCGGTGGTGGAGCCGGCGAAGGCGCAAGGCGAGCTGTTCTAGATGTCGATCAGCGTCGGCTTACGCGTTGGCTTTAGATACGGCTCGCAGTCGACCGGGTCGTAGCGATACGGCGGGATGATTTCGTCGGCCGCGGGATGACGGATGACCGCGTGCTCGGTGAGGCCGCGTGCGCTCGCGTTCGTCCACGTCTCCATCGTGGTGCCGTCGTAGATCCGCCGCTTCGTCGTCCACGCGGTCCAGTGCCAGGCGGCTCCCTCGAGCCGACCTTCGGTGTGCGTGATGTCATCGCTCGGGTCGGCGAACCGATCGCCGCTGATCTTGAACGTCTGCGTGTGAATCATTCGATCGTAGTCGCCGATGTGTCGCTCGACGATCGTTTGCTGCGCGGGATCGAGCGTGCGAACCAGCACGACGGGATTCGTGTCCGGCGGAACGTGGCCGGAGCGCAGATAGCACGTCATCCGTGGCCCCGATATCGCAGGCTCGCCATTCGTGTTCGATGGCACCCTTGGCGTGGGCTCGGCGCCACAGCCGAGCGTGATCACGATGACGATCGCACGCGTCATGCAAACGCCTGCTCGACGTTTGGCGGCGGCCGGCGTTCGTCGAATAGCGCGAGCAGCAGCTCGGTTGCTCGCTTCGCGTCGTCGCGCGCGACGTAGACCGTCATCGGCGCCCACGGGCCAAACAACGCGAACAACGCGCGAACGTGGGTCGCGCTGACGTGACTGCGTACGCCGCCGGTCGCGAGCACGCTACGCGCGAGCTCGACATGCTGCACATCGTGCAGCGACCACACGGATACCATCGCGCCGCGTCGGCCACGCCAATCGGCGACGAGATCGAGCACCGTCGCCGTCGCGATCACGGTGGTCAGCCCTTCGAAGACCAGCGGTGGGATCGTCCATCGTGCGACGTAGATACTCATCGTGGCGATCGCGAGCAGCCATCCGCATGATAGCGCGGTGGCTCGCGACCAACTGTTCCACGTTGGTGGAGCGAGGCTCGCGCGGCTGGCCAGGCTCGCGAGCGCGCGAGGTCGAGCGAACGCGAGCGACCACAGCGCGCCGCCACCAATAGCCACGATCACTACGATCGACACTCTCCACGTGAGCTCGTAGGTCGTGTCGTAGATGCGCGCGATCGTGCGGGACCAAACGTTTAGACCGGTCACGATCCCGATCACCGCGAACAGTCCGCCGGCAGGGAAGATCGAGATGATTCCCGAGCTCGGCAGGGCGAGCGGAACGGGCTCGCGTGCGATCCGCCAACGCAAGAAAGTCGCGGTCAGCACGGCGATCGTCGCCAGCGTCGCGACCGCCAACGCGACTTGATGCAGATCGAGCGAGCAGAATCGAACGATCGCTACGAGGTGCAACGCCCACGTGATCGATACGATCGCAGCGTAACCGTTCCCGAGGCCGAGACTTGTGACCACCGCCGCGAGCAACACGATCATCATCGTGCCGCCCGCGACGGACAGCGCGCCCTCGATACGCGCGAGCATGCCAGCGTCGATCAGCGTCGGGCCGCGGAACGCGAGCTGCTGCAGCATTTCGACGTGCTCGTAGCCCTGGACCAAGGACAGTGCGATCGCCACCGCCGCGACCGCCCATGCGATCCGGCGGCGGTCTTGCGGGCTGCGCGTGCGCAGCGGGCGCCATGCGGGCACCGCAACCAGGATGAGCTCGACCGCGATAGCTGCCGTGATCACCGGGAAGACGCCGAGCGCGAATAGACTCCCGCGGATGAGCGACGGGTCGCGACTGGGGCCGGAGACGACGTGCAGCAGCTCTACGCGGTCCACGACCGGCAGCGTCACGTCGGTACCGAAGTAGACGACGATCACGACGCCGACCATCGTCGCGAGACGTCGCCATGGCACAGCACCCGCGGAGCGTTGCGCGAACGGTGCCCACGCCGGTCGTGCGAGCTTCACCGCAAGCCAGACGAGCAGCGCTGCCGCAAGCGCCGCGAGTGCGGAGGTCGCGATCGCGCCGATAATCTCGGCACCTGCGTGCGTCGGCGCGACGTAACTTGCCGACACCAGCGTTCCGCCTGGCGGGAGGCTACCCGCAGAAAGCGCGCGCACGAGTCGATCGGCGTCGCGCTGGAGCGCTTCCATCGAAGTGCCGCCCCCCATCGTGATCGAACAGCGGCCGCCACCGATCCGGCCGTTGATCACGGGGTCGGAGATGATCTCCCCGCCCACGACGATCGCGAACTTGTGCCCGGTGAATCGCTCGGTCACCTCGCCGAATCGCTCGGCGCCGGCGTGCGTAAATTCAAGCATGACGATCGGGCGATTGACGTTGTCATCGAACCCGACGCTCGCCGATGCCATCATCGAATAGTCGATGAGGACCTCGGTCGACAGCAGGTGTGCCAACCAGCGAGTCTTGTCGTGCTGGTCGATGTATTGCTCGAGCACGATCTCGGCGTCATCCGCCGGACGCCAGCCATTGGCCCGCGCTGTCTCGACCACCGCTTCGATCGATTCGCGATCCGGCCCCGCGAGCAGATACCCGACGTGCATCCTGCCACCGTCCTCGGGCTGCCAGGTCTCGGGCTCGAACGTGACGGGGCCGTGGCTGTCGACGATGCCCGCCGCCTTCGCGAGGTCTGCAATGCCCGTCGTCTCGAGCTCGATCCGCATCTGCATGCCGCCCGACACGACGGCCTTGGCAGTCCTGTCGACATCGGCCTTCGCCACGCCGGGAACTTCGAGGACGATGCGCTGATCACCGTAGTGCACCGCGACGTCCGCGCCGAACGAGATCGGCTGCGTCAGGCCACTGGCCGGCGGCCGCCATTCGAGTCGCAGGCCGCCTTCGCGTTCGAACGACGTACCGCCGCCGACCGCGGCGAGAATTGCGTGCGGGACCGGGTTGACCGCGAGCGCGCCTGCCGCGAACACCACGGCGATCACGGCAGCGCCGAGCGCCGCACGGACCGGTCGCACGGCAGTCACGGAGTGACGCCGATCGCGCCGGTGATGTTCTCGGTGCCGCTGCCCAGCGCGAACGCCCCGTGATCCGTGACGGCGCCGTCGTGACCGAACGTTGCGATCCGCACGCCGAGATTCTCCGCCACGAGCGCGGTGCCGGAGAGCGCTCCGACCGCGATCTCGACCGCGCCGGCGGGCAGCTGCGGCGCGGCCCCGACGTACGTCACATCACCGCGCAGCTTCCAGCCGGTCCCCGTGTCGTCGAGCACATGGAAGGCGTTGCCGAACCCATCGGTCACGAGCGCGACATCGCCGAACGGCGACGCGACGATCGCCTCGGGATCGCCGACGTTCGCGATCACGTTCACCGCGGCGACCGCAGCCGAGCTCACCGAGACCACCGCGACGCGATTCGGAATGCCGGAGAACTGGCTGATGTCGCCGATCAAGAAGTGGCCGGCGTCGGAGGTCAGCGTCGAGCCGCCGACGATCGCCATGTCGTCGCCGAACGCGTTCGCGCCGCCGATCCACGTCGGCGCAGCGCCGAGCGTCACGAGGTGAGCGCTGTCGCCCGCGGTCGAGGTCAGGAAGTCACCCGCAGCGACCACGGCGTGATCGCCGCCCGGGACGAACGCGAGCCCGCCCGGCAATTTCGCCGCCGCGACCAGCCCGGCGTCGGTCACGCTGCCATCGCACGCGATATCGACCGCGTAGATGCCGCCGCCGTTGTCGCGGGTATTGCCGTCGAGCACGTACACCCGATCTCCGGACGGCGCCACCGCGACTCCGGTCGCATAGAAACTGCCGGTGAACGCCGCGGCGATCACGGTCGGCGTGCCGTCGCTGGCGAGCTTGACCACCCCGAGCGAGCCATCCTCCTGGGAGACGGCCCCGATCTCGCCGTCTGGGGTAAATGCCATCACGCCACCGGTCGCGCGCCCCATCGTGAACGTGCGCTTCGGCCGGGTCAGCACGCCGGCGGTCGAGAGGTCGAGCACTTCCCACGCGTTCGCTTCGTTACTCGCCGCGTCGTACGGATGCGAGATCACGACTTGGCGGACGCGATCGACCGGTGCCGCGACTCGGGCGCAGCCGGCATCGCTCGTCCCAGCATCGATCGCATGCGAGTCACCGCTCGGCGCATCGCCGGTCGAATGGCCACCGCCGCCGCACGCCGTGAACGCGAGAATCCAGCCGGCGGCGATGCGAGTCATGCGGTCTTTTCGCCCCGCGGGCGACCCCGGTCAAGCGCGCGTTACTTCATCTCGGCGGCAACCAGCGGCGTGATGTCGATGGCGAAGTCGTCGCGGTGACCGCCGCGCTCGACGCGGCTGCGATCGATTACGCGATCTGCGGCGGCATCGCGCTCGCGATTCACGGAGTGCCGCGCGCCACGATGGACATCGACATTCTCGCCCGCGCCGCCGACGTTCCGCGACTCCGCGACGTGGTGCGAGCGTGTGGCTTCACCATTGAAGCGCTGCCGATGACGTTCGCGAGCGGAGTCTCGATTCAGCACTTTACCAAGGTCGAGGCCGATGGCCGAACGCTGATGCTCGACGTGCGACATGCGGAAGGCAGTATCGACTCGGTATGGCAGACGCGTTCGCGGATCGCATTCGCGTCGCCGGATGGCGTTGCTCGCGAGCTCTCGGTCGTGTCTCGCGAAGGCCTGATCACGTTGAAGCTAGCCGCGGGACGACCACAAGACATCGTCGACATTCAAAGGCTCGAGGAGGCTGCTCATGGTGGCGATGACACCTGAAGCCATCGGTGCGCGGTTGCTCGAGGTCTCGAACCGCAGTGCGGTCGAGGCTTCACCGATGCCGCGTGGAGTCGACATGACGCCCACCGCATTCTCGGCACGGTTGCGCGACATGGCCGCGATCAGCGAACTCTGTCGAGCGTTAGCGAAGCCGAGGTAACGCACCGTTCAGTGCCGTTTCAGCCGGCCGAAGAAGTCGCGTGCGACCGCGCTCTGGGGCTCGCCGATGACCTGGGCGGGCGCGCCGTCCTCCGCGATCGTGCCTTGGTCGATCACCCAGATCCTCGACGCGATGTCGCGCGCGAACGCCATCTCGTGAGTGACGACGAGCATCGTCATGCCGCCCGCCGCGAGGTCGCGGATCACGCTCATCACTTCGTCGCGCATCTCGGGATCGAGTGCGCTGGTCGGCTCGTCGAACATCATGACGTCGGGGTCTTGCGCGAGCGCACGCGCGATCGCGACGCGCTGCTGTTGGCCGCCCGACAGCTCGTGCGGATACGACTCCGCGCGATCTTCGAGCCCGACTCGGGCGAGCAGCTCGGCGGCGCGCAGCTCTGCGGTCGGTAGATCGATCTTGCGCACCAGGCGCGGCGCGAGCGTGATGTTGTCGATCGCCGACAGGTGCGGGAACAAGTTGAACTGCTGGAACACCATGCCGACGCGCGTCCGCAGCAGGCGGAGGCGCTCGCGATGCTTGCGGCCCATGTCGGGGAACAGCTCGACGCCGGCGATCTCGATCGAGCCGCCGTCGAACGACTCGAGGTAGTTCATGCAGCGCAACAGCGTCGACTTGCCGCCGCCGGACGGCCCGACGACCGCGATCGTCTCGCCCGGCTTCACGTCGGCGGACAGCTCGTGGAGCACCTTGCGCTCGCCGTGCGCCTTAGAGAGCTTGCGGACGCTGATCACGCGCCAACCTCCTCTCGAGTCGCCGCGCGATCTCCGACAGCGGCAAGCTCAGCGCGAGATACAGCGCGGCGCACGCGATGCCGGGCACGAGCCAGCCGCGCAGATCGACCGATGCGATCGTCATCCGCTTCGTCAGCTCGATCACGGTGATCACGCTGACCAGCGAGCTGTCCTTGAGCAGCGACACGAAGTCGTTCGTCATCGGCGGCAACGCGAGCCGCAGCGCCTGGGGCACGAGCACGTGGCGCAAGATCTGGCGCGGCCCCAAGCCGAGCGCTTTGGCCGCCTCGGTTTGTCCGCGCGGGATCGCGAGCAGCGCGCCGCGATAGACCTCGGCTTCGTACGCGCCGTAGTTGAGGCCGAGGCCCAAGATCGCGGCCTGGATCGGCCCGAGGCTGTAGTAGGGCGCGAGGCCGTAGTAGAGGACGTAGAGCTGGAGCAGCACCGGCGTACCGCGAAACAGCTCGATGTAGATTCGCGCGAGCGCGCCGACGAATCGCCCGCCGTAGACGCGCGAGACCGCGAGCACGATCCCGACCGGCACCGCGAGCAAGAACGCGGCGAGCGACAACCCGAGCGTGACGAACGCCGCCGACACGAACAGTTTGAGCTGATCCCAGTCGAAGTGGCGCGCTCGAACGTTCGCGACCTTCTCTTCGGCGTCCTCGGTCTGGCGCGAGTTCCAAAGCTTGGCCTTCTTCAGGATCTCTTCGAGCTCGCCGTCTTTTTTCATGTCGCGCAGCGCGCCGTCGATCGCGGCCTTGAGCTCGGGATCGCCCATGCGGATGCCGATCACGTACGTGCCGCGCGCGACGTCGTACGGGACGCACTTCAGCGTTGGATGTTGTGGCGTGCAGCCGTAGCGGTTCGCGATCACGTCGTCGAGCAGCACGGCCTCGACCCGCTTGTCCTCGAGATCGCGGTAGGGCTCGTCGTTGCCCTCGTAGAGCACCGGCTCGATCGCCGGCATCATCCGCAGGATGTCGTGCGCGAACGTCTGGTTCAGCGTCCCGACTCGCTTGCCGCCGAGCTCGAAGATCGAGCGATAGGTCGCGTCGTTGCGCACCGTGAGCGTCTCGGCGTAGACGTAATACGGGTCCGACAACAAGATCCGCTCGCGCCGCTCGCCGGTCGCCTCCAACCCGTTCATCGCGACGTCGTAGTCGCCGCGCTCGAGCGAGGGCACCAGGTTCGACCAGTTGTACTGAACGGTGCGCGCCCTGACGCCGAGCCGGCGTGCGATCGCGTCCATGATGTCGACTTCAAAGCCGATGACGTGGGTCGGATTGTCAGGATCTTCATAGACGTACGGCTCGCCGCCCTGGACGTCCGCCGCCCACACGATCTCGCCGCGCGCCTTGATCTTGGCCAGCGTGCCGCCGTCGGGCGTGCCCCCACTGCCGCAGGCGCCGGCGGCGACAATGCCCGCCAGCGCAAAGACCGCGCGTCTCACGCCGTCGAGTATGCAGTAAAATAGGAAGTCATGGACCTCGGCCGCATGCTCGACAAGTGCATCCGCGATCAGTGGTCGATCGACGATCTCGACTGGTCACTGCCTCCGCCGGAGCTGCCGCGTCACAAGGAACAGGCGGTCGTGCAGTACTTCACCGACATGGCGGGCATCGAGCTACTCGCCGGTGCGCTGTTCGAGGTCCAACGCGAAAAGACCAGCGATTCGACGCTCGCGAAGATCTTCGCGACGTTCGTCGCCGACGAGAAGCGGCACTCCGCGGTCGCGGCGCGACTTGCACGCCACTACGACGTCCATCACTACCGCGCGTACGCCGAGAGCGAGTCGCTCACCCGGTTTCGCCCGCATTTCTTGGCGCTCGTACGCCAGACCTCGCCCGAGATCGCGAACGCATACATCACGTCGGGCGAGCTGATCCTCGACGTCGCGTTGCTGCGGTCGCTCGACGATTACGTCGCCGACGAGATGAGCCGGCGCGCGATGCATCTGATCAACCGCGACGAGAGCCGCCACATCGCGATCGATTTTCACATGACCGAGCTGTACTCGTCCGACGAGCACATGGCGGAGATCCGCGCTCGGCCGCTGCCGTCGCCGCGCGAGCTCGTGGCGGGCGCGCGCGCGTTGATCACGATGATGTGGCACGCCAAGCCGTTCCTGCAGGAGGTGTTCGTCGCGCCGATGGATCACACCGATCCGTCGGGCCGGCGGATGGCCGAGGCGTTCAAGCGGATCCAGCTGATCACGCGCAAGCCGACGGTCGCGCGCACCCCGTTCTCGCGGTTCATGCGCGCGATGCAATGGCTCTACAACCAGCCGGTGCTCGGTCGCGTGTTCGGCCCGGCGCTGCTGCGCGCGATGGGCGCCGATCCGCGCGCCGCGAAGTTCTTGTTCACGCCAGCCGAGCTCGCCCGCAGTCAGCGGATGAGCTTCGACGAGCTCGCCGAGGAAGCGCTCGCCGTCAAGGCGAGCTGAGTCACAGCGGGCAGTACCCCGCCAATGCGCCATCGTCGGTCGTGAAGGCAGTTTCGGCGAGCCAGAGCTCGTCGAGCGAGCCGCTGTACGCCGTCGCCATGTTGCCGCCGACCACCAGCGAATCGAGCGCGAGCGCGGTGTTCGGATGAGCTCCGGCGAACGTCGTGCGAACGCCATCGACCCACAGATAGAGCGACGGCTCGGCCAGCGAGGCGACGACGTAGTGCCATGCGCCCGCCGCGACCGCCGCCGATGCGACCGAGCGAGTCATCCCGCCGGGGCCGGTTTCGACGATCGCAAACGTAAAATGCACGGTGGTCGGGCTGTCGGCGACGACCTTGACGGATACCCGAGCGTCGCCGCTGTCCAATACATCGCGCGCACCCGCGACGGAATCAGGTTGTGCCCACACCGCGATCGCGAGCGCGGTCGCGGCCGGTAGCGCGGCGGGCCACGTCGCGTGCTCGCTGTTTGCCGGAGCGAACGCGAGCGCGCCACCGAATCGTCCGGGCGAGTACTCGACCGGATCGCTGGGCTCGACCGCGATCGTGTTACCGAGCGTAGCGGCGATCCCACCGCTGACCGCGTTCGCGAGCACTTGGCCGGTGTCGTCGAGATGGAGTAGACCGGCTGCGCCCATTGCGTTCGGCGCCGCGCACGCGACCGTCCACGCGACGGTCACGATCGTCTGGTTGCCGGCGGCGTCGGTCGCCCGTACCGCGAACGTATGTGTGCCGGCGGCGAGGTTCATCGCCATCGGGCTCGCACAGGCGGCAAACGCGCCGCCATCGACGCTGCACGCGACCGAACCGTCGCTGACCGCGAACGTGAACGTGACGCGTGGGCCGCTCGTGCCGCCATTGGTCGGTCCGCCGGTAATCGCCACCGTCGGCGGAATCGTATCGACCGTCCAGCTCGCGGTGGCAGGCGTCGGGTCGGTGTTGCCGGCGGTATCGGTTGCGACCACCGCGAACGAGT
>CAZDGY010000086.1:0-12687 GCA_964504685.1 uncultured Kofleriaceae bacterium
TCGGTCTTGGTGGTACAGCCGGCCAACAAGGCCATCGTGAAAACGGCCTTGAGAACATTGCGGATTTCGGTAGTCATCAGTCCCTCCATGCCCGGCTTAGAGCTTCGGTTCGCGTCCGATCGAAAAAGTTTTTCGATTCGCGATCGAGTGCGCATCAAAGGCTCTGCTTGCAACCAACGGTGATCTCCGGACTCGTGCTCGCGCTCGTGCTTAGCTCACGAACGGCGAGCGGCGATCCGCTCAGCGTGCGCAGCGCCGGCACGTTGCCGTTCAGCGATGCCGAGCTCGATTCCGCGCTCGCCGTACGCGCCGCGTTGGCGCCGGCCGGAACGCCATCGCGATTGATCGCAGACGTCAATGGCGACGCGACGGCGGCGAAGGTGACCGTGCTCGGGCGCGAGCGGATCGTCGCGCTCGATGGTCAGAGCGGCGGCGATGCGGCGCGGTTGGTCGCGTTTGCGATCCTCGAGCTGGCCGGCGATCAGCTCGATCCACCCGCGGGCGCGACCGGCGCCGAGCTCGTTCCGCTCGCGCCTGCAGTAGATGTCGTCGCGCCGATTCACCGCGCGCAGCCGAGCGTCGGCGCACCGCGGTGGACCGCGGGCGTGTGGGCGGCGGCCGGAACACGCGACGACATCGCGTTCGAGCTCGGCGTGCCGATCGTTCGCGCGGTTCGCGCGCTCGTCTCGATTGGGATCGATCGCACTGCGACCGCGACCGCGATGGCCGAGACGGTCGAGCTGCGCGACGTGCCAGCGCGTGTTGGCGTTGCGTATCGCGCGGCCGTTACGCGATTCGGAGCGCTCGAGTTGCGAGCGACTGCGCTCGCGGTGATCGAGTCGGCGTCGGCGGCGCGCAGCCAATCCGAGCTCCGGTGGGGCGGCGGCGGTGCCGTCGTGTGGGCCGTCCCGGTGCTCGCGCGCGGCGCTGGCGGGGTCACCGCGCAGCTCGGGTTCGGCGTCGACGGCTTCGTTTCCGCGATCGACTATCAAGTCGACGGCCATTCGATCGTGACGACCGATCGCGTCGCGTGGTGGGGCGGCGTCGGTGTCGCCGCGGAGCTCTGGCGATGATCTTCGGCGCGCTATTCGGCGCGTTGTGGCGAACGCCGGTGCCAACCGCGGCGCCGGGCGACGCAAACGCAGAGCTCGTTCAGCGCGCCATCTCCGGCGAGCGCCGCGCGTTCGACGAGCTGTACCACGCACATGCCGCGGGCGTGCATCGGCTGCTCACGCGGCTGGTCGGGAACGGCGCGGATCGCGACGACCTCGTCCAGCAGGCGTTCCTCGAAGCATTTCGTTCGCTGCCGAAGTTTCGCGGCGATGCCGCGTTTGCGACGTGGCTGCATCGCATCGCGGTGAACGTCGCGTATCAGCATCTGCGCCGGCGCAAGCTCACGACCTGGGAAGAAATCTCGGATCAGCTGCCTGCCTCGCTCGCGATGTCGCCGGAGCACGAAGCGCGGCAGCAGCAAGATCTGACGCGCGCATTGCGCTACCTGTCCGCGCTCAAGCCGCGCAAGCGCATCGCGTTCGTGTTGCGCGTCGTCGAAGGGATGTCGCTCGGCGAGATCGGCGAGCTCGTCGGCGCGAACTCGGCGGCGGTCGGACAACGAGTCAAACACGCGCACCGCGAGCTGGTCGCGATGGCCGAGCGCGATCGACTGCGAACCCCCGAGGAGGCCCGATGAACGTCGATCGCTTGGTCGCGGCGCTGCAGCGTGACGAAGTAACTCTCGATGACGTCACTCGTGCGCGGTCACTCGCGCAGATGGCGCCGACGCTCGATGCGATCGCAGCCGAGTATGCGTCGGCTCGTCGTCCACGCCCGCGACGCGCGCCGTGGCTGTGGCTCGGTGCAGCGGCGGCCGCGGCCGTGCTCGTGCTCGTCGGCTGGCGGGTCATCGGCGACGGCGCGAGCAGCGAGCATCGCGTCGCGACGTCGAGCCCGGCGATCGGTCGCGCGCCGATCGAGCGCGATCGCCACGTGCTCTCTCCTTATATCGTCAGCGGTGTGGCGCCGGATGTCGCAACGACGCTGCTCGACGGCGCGTTCGCCTCGCTCGATGTCTCGGCCGGGCTCGTGCGCGCGAACGTCGCGGGCGCCCGGATCGGTGTCGTCGGTCCTGCGCATGTCGTCGTGGCTGCGGTGCACGATGCCGACGTCGAGCTCGATCTCGAGTCCGGCACGCTGCTCGTCGACGCACGAGGCTCGACCGCGCTGCATCTGCATGCGGGCGGGCACGAGGTCGTCGCGCGCGTTGCCCACGTCGTGGTTAGAGTCGCGGGCTCGGCGCATACGACGGTGGTGTTCGTCGATCGTGGCGAGGTCACGCTCGACGGCGCGCAGCTCGCTGCCGGCCAATGGTTCGGAGCCATCGACGATCGGTCGCCGGCGCTGGTCGCGATGGTCCGCGATCACGGCAATGCGATCGCGCCTCCGGTCGGCAGTGCGGGCCTTGTCGCCGTCGCCGGTGACGGCGAGACGGTCGCGACCGAAGCCGGTGCCGTGATCGGAACCGCGCCGGTGTGGGCGCGCGTACCCGCGGGTCCGCTCGCGTTGGTCGTCACCGGCAACGCCGGCGAGCGGCGAGCGACCGTCGATGTTCGCGACGGGGTCACGGCGCACGTCGCAGCGGTCGCGCCCGCGATCGAGCCGGCGCCGACCGCGCCCTCACTCGTTCCCACACCGCCCCGCGTGATCACGCCTGCGCCGACCGCGCCGCCGACGCCGATCGCGACCGACGCGGCACCATCCGATTCTGCATCCTCGTTGTATGCCGAGGCGGAGCGCGACCTCGGCGCCGGCCAACGCGCGACCGCGGAGCAAACGCTGATCGATCTGCTCGCCCGGTTTCCGACGTCGCCGCAGGCGGCCTCCGCTTTGTACGACCTCGCCGGCATCGCGCGTGCGCGTGGCGAGTACGCCAAGGCGATCACGTGGCTCGATCGCTTGCTCGCCGCCGCACCGCCCGCGTCGGTGCGCGAGCCCGCCGCTTATCTGCGCTGCCGCGTCCGGGTCGACGCCGGCGACGATGCTGCGCCATGCTTCCGCGGATTTCGGGTCAGCTTTCCCGATTCGCCACACGACGCCGAAGTGCTCGCCTGGCTCGCCGGCGACGCCGGGCGCGGCGGTTGCGCGGGCGGTGCGTCACTCGCGGCCGAGTACGTCCGGCGCTATCCCGATGGCGCGTTTGCTGCGCGCGCCCGCACGCTGGCTGCTTGCGAGCCGAAGCGATGATCCGAGTCGCATTGGCCACCGTGGTCGCGCTCGCGGCGTGCGCGACCAAGACGGTCGAGCTCGGCAACCCGATCGACGCAGCAGTCGATGCTTCGATCGACGCGTCGCTGTGCCGCTGCCGGATCATGCCGTGCCGGGTGATGGCCGACTGCTCCGCGATCGGCGGCGCGTGCGGCGGCGACGGTTACTGCGTGGGAGACCTCGGCGTGTGCTCGACGACGACGCAGTGCACGACGCTGGATCCTTCCTCGGTATGCACCGCGAGCTCGACGTCGACACTCGCCTGCCCGTGACGCACGAGTCGTGCGACAGTCGGACCGATGCGGGTCAGCTGCCTAGCCCTCGCCACCGTCGCGTGCGGATCGACGCCGCAACGCGCCGAGTCGGTACCCACGATCCCGAGCGACAGCACGGGCCTCGTGTTGTGTCCCGACAAGGTCAAAGCCGCCGACCGGCTCGCGCCGGAGTTGCACATCACCGAAGCCGGCGATCGCGCATTCGCGATCGGCTTGCGCAGCAACGCACTCCAAGACGCCTGTAGCCACGACGGTTGGACGTCTCCTGCCAATCGCTGTCTGCGCGACGCGACCAACGCGGATCAACTCGCTCACTGCGTGACGCAGCTCGCGCCGACCAACGCGCAGGTGCTCGCTACGAACCTGGCGACCGCCGATCGTTTGTTGCGCGCGACGTTCGCGACGCGCGACCGAGGGGTCGCGATCGACTGCGATGCGATCGTCGAGACCTACTATGGCGACCGCGCGTGGAGCGGCAAGAGTCCGCAGGTCATCGGCGGCGACCGCACCGCTATGATCGGCAGGTCGCGCGACCTGATGTTGCAGGCGTGCCGTACTGCAGATTGGTCGCCTCAGCTGCGCAGCTGCCTGGTCAGCGGCGGCCACGGCGAGTGTTTCGCCGCCGCCGGGTTCGAGACTACCGGCTGGCGTTCGCGCTGGGTCTATCCCCCGCTCGGCGTGATCGTGCCGACCGGCGTGCCCGAGTGCGATGCGTTCGAAACGACCGTGGAGGCGGAGCCGTGTCTTGTCGACATCGGCATCTGCGTCATCCACCACAATGAAGCGATCGAAGAAGCGGCGAGACTCACGGCGAACGCCGCCGACAACCGCGGGGCGACCGCGCAAGAGTGCAAACTGCTCGACGAGGCCGTGCGCGCGTCGCAGGCCGAGCCGTCGATCACACCGCGGTGACGTCGACCGGCTGGCCGCTCAGCGCGCTCGTGCCCGAAAGCACATCGACTCGCGCCGGATCGATGATGTCGTTGATGCTCACGCCCGGCGCGCTCGCCGCGACGCGCAGCTTGACGCCGCGGCGGCCGTGACCCCAGCCGTGCGGCATGCTCACCACGCCGGGCATCATCGTGTCCGAGATCTCGATCGGGAGCTCGACCGATCCCCGCGCGGTCGCGACGCGAGCGAGACCGCCATCTTCGAGCCCGCGCACGAACGCATCGTCGGGATGGATCAACAACGTGCAGCGCTGCGGTCCTTTGACGAGCCGCTCGCTGTTGTGCATCCACGAATTATTCGACCGCATGTGGCGGCGACCGATCATCACGAGCCCGCTCGGCGATGACGCCCACGTCAAATCGAGCCGCGCGAGATCGTCGAGATATGGCCGCGGCGCAAGCTCCACTCGATGGTCGCGAGTTCCGAGCCGACCCGGCAACCGCGGCTGCAACGCGCCGAGATCGATCCCGTGCGGCGACGCGCGTAGCTTCGCGAGCGACAGCCCACCGCGGCCGAAGCCATACGGGCCGGTGCGCAAGGCGACGTCGATGATCGCCTCGGGTCCGAGCCGGCCGAGCAAGCGCTCGGCGAGCCCGCGCGCGAACGAAGGCAGCTTCATGCGAGCCAACAAACCGGCGTAGATCTCCCAGTCGTGGCGCGCATCGGCGGCGCGCTCGAACAGCGGCGGCGAGTACTTCGCGACGTTGCGCACCGCGAACGCATTGAGCGCGGCATCGTAGTGCGAGCGTTCGAGCGCGGACGTCGGCGGCAAGATCACGTGTGCGAACCGCGTCGTCTCGTTGATGTACGGATCGATCGACACCATGAACTCGAGCCCGGTCAGCGCTCGCTCGAGCTGGACGCCACCCGGCGATGACAGCACCGGATTGCCCGCGCTCGTCACGAGCGCGCGAATCTGCCCCTCGCCCGGCGTCTCGATCTCCTCGGCGAGCACCGACATCGGCAGCTCGCCGCCGAACTCCGGCTTGCCCGACACGCGGCTCCGCCAGCGCGCGAATCCGCCATCGAACCCGAGCTGAGCGGCGAGCGGCAACGGATCGACCGCGGGCGTCGTGAACATCAAACCGCCGGGCACGTCGAGATGTCCGGTCAGCGCGTTGATCGCGTAGCACAGCCACGCGGCGAGCCCGCCGAACTCCTGCGTGCACACGCCGATCCGGCCGTAGAGCACCGCGCGCGGAGTCGCCGCGAATGTGTGCGCGAGCTCGCACAGGTCGCTCGTCGCGACGCCGGTGATCCGCGCCGCACGCTCTGGCGTCCACGGCTGGACCGCCGCGCGCAATTCGGCCACGCCATTCGCCGCGATCGCGCCGAGCCGCACGAGGTTCGCCGCGAACAGCTCGTGGATCATCGCGAGCAGCAGCACCGCGTCGGTGCCGGGCCGCACGAACAAATGCTGATCCGCGCGCTCGGCGGTCTCGGTCCGCCGCGGATCGAGCACGATCACTCGGCCGCCACGCGCTTGGATCGCCTTGAGCCGGCCGCGCATGTCCGGCGCGGTCATCAAACTGCCGTTCGACGCCAGCGGATTCGCACCGAGGCACACGAACAAATCGGTGCGATCGACATCCGGCACCGGCATCAGCAGCTGGTTCCCGAACATCAGCAGCGCCGCGAGCATGTGCGGCAGCTGATCGAGCGACGTCGCCGAGAACATGTTGCGCGTGCCGAGCGTGCGCAGCGCGAGCTGGCCGTAGGTCAGGAGGCCGAGGTTGTGCGCGGTCGGGTTGCCTTGATAGACCGCGACCGCGTGCTTGCCGTGGCGCGCTCGCACCGAGCGCAGCTGTGCGGCGACGTGGTCGAGCGCCTCGTCCCACGTCATCTCGATCCAGCGATCGCCGTCGCGCCGCATCGGGTGGCGCAACCGATCTGGATCGTGGTGCAGATCGGCGAGCGCGGCGCCCTTCGGGCAGATGTAGCCGCGGCTGAATGGATCGGCATCGTCGCCGCGGATCGAGGTTACGCGGTCGCCGTCGACCTCGACTGCGATGCCGCATGTCGCTTCGCACAGCGGACAACTGCGGTAGTGCGTGGTCACGCCGCGACTCTAGTACGCCCCGGTGACCAGGAGTGAACCAGCGACAAGGCATCGCCGGCTAGGGCGGCGGCGGACCGGCGGATTCCCTCGAACATCCTGTCGCCGCCGAGAGCGCCCACAGCAGCTCGTCGAATGCGGGCGCGTTCGTGTTCGCCATCTCGACCGTCTTCGTGCGCGTGCCGATCCGGACTACGAGCTGCTGCTCACCGCCGTCGATGATATGAGGATTCGAGTTGAACTTCGGCAGCGCGAAGAACGCAGGCGAGCCGGCAAGCGGGAGCAGCCGATCGACTTGCGCGTCGGTGAGCGTGCCTTTGGTCACCGGTCGCAACGGCGCCGCTTCGCTGTACGGCGGACAACGCGATCGCCAGCCGCAGCTCACCGTGCGGTCGGCCGCGAGCACGATCGCGAACGTTGGCGAGCCACAGCGCGGCGGCGGCATCAGGCCCCACGTCTCGTAGTCGATCTCGAGCTCGTTCGTTGCCGATGGTGGCGCGCGCTCCGAGATCGAGGCCGCCGGTGACGAGCACGCCGTGATCGCCACGAACGCGAGCAAGCTCCTCACTTGTCGCGCCACATCGGTTGCACCCACGCTTGCCGTCCTCGGCCATCGGTCACCGTCGCGCGCACGTAGCCGCCGTCCGCGATCGGACAGCGCGCCGACCTGCCGCGCTGACGCGCGACTTCGCGTCCACCGTTCGCGATGCAGACGATCTCGTGCTCGCCCGGCGATTCGTCGGCGACCTCGATCGCGACCGCGTCACCCTCGCGCTCGACCCGGTGCAACACCACGCCGTTCGACGCGTAGAAATCGCCGCGCACGATCGCATCGCGAATCGCCGCCGGGTCGTGACGCGCATGGACCATCACCCATCCGAGGTTGCCGACATCCGGCGTGATGCCGCGCGCTCGCGCCTCGTCGGCGTCGTAGTAGAAGTGCGCGTCGTCGGTGGCGACGCCAAACAAGTGACCACCGCCGGTCAACACGGTGTCCCATAGCGCTTCGGTCGACGGATGAGTCGCGTCGCCGGGATTCGCGACGTCCGTCGATTGATTCGCGACTTCGAATAGACCAAGGCCGCCTTTGACGAGCTCGGCGATCAACGCGGCATCAGCCGCCCAATGAAAGTTCGGATGGTTGAGCTGCGCGATGCCACCGAGCTTGACCGCTGCGTCCATCGCATTGCGGTAGAGCGAGAGTCGGTGGCCGTCGGACGGCGTGAAGCGCAGCGCGCCCGGCGCGGGTTGGGTGACGAACAGCGCGTTGACGTGGAGCAAACAGCCGGCGTCATCGGTCGGCGGCGGATCGCACGTCCTGAGATTTTGCGTGAGCTCGACGCCCGGGATCACGAGCATCGGACCCGACACTTCGGGCATCACCGTTACGAAGTTGTGATCGGTGAACACGATGAAGTCGAAGTCGTGCTCGCGATACCACCGCACGACGTCGGCCGGATCGGTCTTGCTGTCGCCGGAATTACTCGAGTGCAGATGGAGCTGGCCCTTCTGATACGGATGGTCGCCGCGCGCCGGCGGTGTCGCGCTCGGCGGCGGACTCGGGCTCGTCGCGCTCGGCGTTCCGCAAGCGACGCACAACGCAGCGATCGCGATTCGTCGCATGACCGCGACGATGCTACCGGATCGTCGTCCGGGTTACCGTACCGGCGTGCACGATGCCGACGAGACCGTCGATGGCCTGACCCGCGACTGGAAGATCATCCAGCGCCGCCGCGGCCATCGGCATTCGACCGATGATTTGCTGACCGGTTGGTACGCTACCGAGCAAGTCCCCGCGCCGACCCGCGTGCTCGATCTCGGCACCGGCATCGGCTCGGTCGGCATGCTCGTGTTGTGGCGCGCTCCTGCCGCGACGCTCGTGGCGATCGAGGCGCAAGACATCAGCTTCGCGTTGCTCGAGCGCAACCTCGCGCTCAACCGACTCGAGACGCGCGTCCGTGCGATCCACGGCGACTTGCGCACGGTCGACCTCGGCGGCGAGCGCTTCGATCTCGTCACCGGCAGCCCGCCATACTTCGATGTCAGCGCGGGCATCGTCCCTGCGGATTCGCAGAAGGCGCACGCGCGATTCGAGTTACGCGGTGACATTCGCGACTACGCGGCGGCCGCCCGACGCGCGCTCGCGGCTACGGGCCGCTTCGTGTTTTGCTTCCCGAGCGTGCAGCACGAACGTGCGATCGCGGCCTGCAGCGAAGCGGAGCTCGCGGTCGTGCGCTGGCGAGAGGTCGTGCCGCGCGTCGGGCTCGCGCCGCTGTTCTCGCTGTATTGCTGCGCGCTTGCCGAGAGCTGGTCGACAAGGTCGGACCACGAGCCGGCTCATGTCGTGCGCGACGAGGCTGGCACCCCGACCGCGGCACACGCCGCTGCTCGCGCGACCTTCGGCCTGGTGTAACTGAATACTTGCGGCCATCGTCGGATCGATCTCGCCACCGGACATCGCGATGTTACGCTCGTCGGATGGCGGAACATGACGTCGCACAAACCCCTGCGACGACCGACACCACGGCGACTCATGCCACGCACGCAAAGCAAACCTCCGGCGTCGCGCAGGTCAAGGCGATGTTGTCGAACCCCGGTGGCGCCGACCCCTCTGCGATCGCAAAGGTGATCGAAGCCCACCCGAGCGAACGCGACCAGATCCTGAGCCTGCTCCAAGGCAGCGCCGGCAACGCGTTCACCCAACAAGTCGTCGCGTCCGCGCAAGCCGATGCAGTCGACCCGCCGCACGTCGTCAAGAAGAAGTCTGCGGCGGCATCGCCCGCCGATACCGCGAAGGTCGCGGCCTTGCTGCAACGCCTCGGGGTCGATCCACATGGCGGCGGCCAAGCCAAAGCGTCCGCCGAGCTCGATTCGAAGTCGGCGATGGAACCGCCGAAGCCGGTCACCGACGACGAGATCGAAGGCCTGTCGCCGCAGCTCCACGCGATGTTCGCGGCCAAGCTCACCGCATCGATCGATCCGACGCTCGTCGCCGCGATCAAGACTGCCGGCGGCATGGTGCCGTTCATGAAAGACATGGCGGCCGGCAAGACGATCGGCGGGATCAACGAGGCGAAGTTCGAGCAGATGTGGAACGTGTCGGCCGACGAGGCGTGGCTCAAAGACAAGTTCCGCGCGGTCGACCCGTCGATGCACGAGTGGATTCCGTCGAACGAGGTCGAAGCGATCGTCCAAAAGGCGAAGACCGCACCCGGTGGCGCGTCGTGGATCGATCTGCAAAACGAGCTACGCAGCCCGACGAACCAAGTGATCTTCGAAC
Organism: uncultured Kofleriaceae bacterium; assembly: GCA_964504685.1. Classification (GTDB taxonomy): domain Bacteria; phylum Myxococcota_A; class Polyangia; order Haliangiales; family Haliangiaceae; genus JABFXX01. Next base: position 9,824 of record CAZDGY010000086.1, read on the forward strand.
CGTCGAAGTCGAGCTCGATGTCGCCGCAGGGCACGCTCGTGCTGCGCGGCCACGTTGGTGCGATCTATCTCAACGGCGTGATGCAGACCGTCGACGAAGCGACGTTTCACGACGAGCTGCGCGCGGCGTTCACCGCGTCGAAGGACATCGCGAACGCGGTCGACTTGCTCAAAGCGGTCATGCTCGAGTGGATGTGGAAGGGCGACGCGTTGCCGAAGCCGCTCGACCCGAGTCTCGAGAACAGCGTCAAGCAGCCGATCGACGAGAAAGCGCTCGTCGCGGATCGCGTCTCTCACTTCACCGCGATGTCGACGTTGTTCGACACGCTCAAAGCGAAGTACGGCGGCGGCGGCGGTGGCGGCGGCGGCACGCACGGTGGCGGCGCGGGCGGTGGCGGCAAAGTCCACGGCAGCGGATCGTCCTAGCGCAGCTCGCGCGCCGTTCTGCCTCGTTCTTGCGAAAGAGCAGCAAGATCTCTGACACGAGCCGGATGCCGCGCCGCGGCAGACTCAGGATTGTTACGGTCGCAGCCTCGGATTTGGCTGAGGGCCAATTCTCGCGGTGATACGTTTTATTGATGGCGGAACACGACATTGCGCAGGCCCCTGCGACAACCAACGCAACGGCAACGGGTGCCACACATGCTAAGCCAGCGTCGGGCGTCTCGCAGGTCAAAACGATGCTCGCGCACGCCGGCGGTGCCGACCCGTCTGCGATTGCCAAGGTGATCTCTCACCACCCGAGTGAACGCGACCAGATCCTGAACCTGGTGCAAACCAGCGCCGGCAACGCCTTCACTCAACAAGTCGTCGCGGCCGGGCAAGCCGCTACGGTCGCCGCGCCGCCTGTCGCTGCGGCCGATGCGCCGAAGGATCAATCAAAGAAGCGCGAGGACGCCGGTCTGACTGCGGTGGACGAGCAACTCGGCGTAAAGACCGACTCGAAGACGGCTTCGGCCGGCCCGGAATCGACCCACGCGAGCGCTTCGGGGTCCGCGCACGGCTCCCCCGCGAAGAAGACAGATCCGCTGATGATGCCGCCGGAGATCGTAGCGTACGAGAAGAAGTACGACATGGGCAACCAGCATCTCGAATGGCACACCGAGCGGCAGTGGGACTCGTTCATCAAGGATCCGAGCAACGCGGCGTTCGCAAAGAAGCACGGCTGGAAGCGTGCGGCGGCCCAAGAAGGCCAGAAGGGCAACGGCCTAGAGTTTCTAGCGATGCACCGCAGCATGATTCAGATGATGAAGGCGACCTTCCCGAAGGACTCGCCGCTATTCGACGGCTGGGATACGCCGCCGCTCATCGGTGACGCAGAGAATCCGGGCCCGTCGACGCCGATGACTCCGGCGGCGCTCAAAGCGATCGACACGCTTATGCACCTAGACCAGCACGCCGACGCATTTGCCGACGACGACGAGTTCGGCATCTGGCTCGAGACGAGCTTGGGTCCGGCGCACTCGCCCGATCTCGGGATGGCCGGTCTCCACAACTACATGCATAACCGTCTCGCGAACGACAAGAGCCCGATCACGATGGGCGATCCGACCGTGAACATCGAGAACAAGATGTTCTGGCGACTGCACGGTTGGATCGACAAGCGCTGGGATGCGTTCCGCGCGCTCAAGAAGGAAACCGACGAGCAGCCGGAGTACGAGCAGGCGATGAAGGACGCGGCCGCAGGAATGCACATGGGCCCGATGCCGATGCCGATGAAGGGCATGGAGATGGGTACGAGCGGCGGCGCGACCCACTCCGAGCCGGCGCCCGCGCATGTTCGCGAGTTCATGATGAACGGCGGCAGCTGGGGCGACGCGAAGTAGCGGCGCCGGCAGCGGTTCGACTTAGCGGCCGAACACGAGTCGGATGCCGCGCACGCCGGCGATCGGAAAGATCGTCGAATGATGCTCTTCTGGCAGCGCCAAGTCGTCGAACGTCAGACCGCGCGGCAGATGGACGGCGATCGCATCGGCGAGCACGTGCACGCCTGCTTCCATCTCGGTCTCTTCAGAAGTCGCCACGACGACATGCTTCGGCCCAGCGGTCCAGCCCGCGAACGCGATGCCCGCGCCGCGCACGACCGCTTGATGGTTCCACCACACGCTCGGATCGATCGCGATGTAGGCGTCGAACAGATCGGGCTCGACGAGCAGCGTCTCGATCACGAACAACCCGGCGAGCGATTCGCCGATCAACGCCGACTCGCCGCTCGTTCGGTAGTGCGCCCCGACGTAGGGCAAGAGCTCGGTGCGCAGGAACTCGCGAAACCGCGAAGCGCCGCCGGCGTGTGGCGCTGCCGCTTGCTCTTCGGCGACGTCGGTCGGCCCTACAAGATCGCGGCGGCGCTCGATGTTCTCGATGCCGACGACGATCACCGGGCGAATCACCTCGTTGCGGATCGAGACGTCGACGTCGCCCGCCACGTGAGCGAAGTCTTCAGCGACCCCGCCATCGAGCATCACGAGGATCGGATAGCGCGTGGTTACGTCGGTCGCGTAGTCCGGTGGCAAATGAACGTTGATCGTGCGGCGCTCGCGGAGCACCTTCGAATCGAGATGGAACGTCTCGCCGAACACGAGCGGCGTGACGGTCTTGGGCGAGATCGCTAGCGGTGGCTGCGAGCACGCAGCCGCGACCAAGATGAGACCGCCCAGCGGCTGCATGGCATGACGCTATCGCAACCGGTCGTGCGATACGCTGGAAACGCATGCTCACCGCTCTCCTCACGATCGGGGCACTCGGCGCTGGGTTCGCGTACCTCGCGGTCAGCTTCGCGCTGGACCGGCGTCGGCACGCACGCGAAGGCGGGTTGCTACATGCGATTCCCCGCGCGGCGGTCCGGGACCTGATCGACGGACAACG
>CAZDGY010000087.1:0-12664 GCA_964504685.1 uncultured Kofleriaceae bacterium
CGCGGCGCTCGCGCCCGGCGTGCTCGAGAGCGAGCTGTTCGGTCACGAGAAGGGCAGCTTCACCGGGGCGCTCGAGCGTCGGCGCGGACGGTTCGAGCTCGCCGATGGCGGCACGCTGTTCCTCGACGAGGTCGGCGACTTGCCGATGGAAGTCCAGATCAAGCTGCTGCGCACGCTGCAGGAGCGCGAGCTCGAGCGCGTCGGCGGCAGCGAGACGATCAAGATCGACGTCCGCGTCGTGTCGGCGACGAACCGCAACCTCGAAAAGATGATCGAGGACGGTGAGTTCCGCGAGGATCTCTACTACCGACTCAACGTGTTCCCGATCAACCTGCCGCCGTTGCGCGATCGGCTCGACGATCTGCCGGTGCTGGTCAATCACTTCATCAGCAAGTTCTCGCGCCAGATGAGCGTCGCGCCATCGAGCCTGTCCGCCGACGGCGCCGCGAAGCTGCGCGAGTACAACTGGCCCGGCAACGTGCGCGAGCTCGAGAACATCATCGAACGCGCGATGATCCTGTCGCGCGGCGCGGCACTCGGCGCAAACCATCTCGACTTCGGCCGGCGCAACCAACCCGCCGCGAACCAATCGGGCGCGACCGCGATTCCGGCGGCAACCCCCGGTGCGGGCAGCTCGCCCACGCCGGTCAGCGAGGACGGCAAGAGCCTGGCCGAGCGCCTGCTCGACAGCGAGCGCAAGGAGATCGTCGCGGCGGTCGACAAATCGCGCGGCAACATCGCGAGCGCCGCCCGGACCCTGGGCATCAATCGGTCGACCCTGTACTACCGGCTGCGCAAGCACGGCCTCGAGCACCTGCTGCCGACGAAGATTCAGGTCGGCGGCGACGAGCCGACGCCTGCGCCCGGCAACGGCGAACCGCCCGTTTAGCGGGCGCGAATGTCACTGCGGGGCGTGCGAAACCGTGCGACCGTTGAAGCCGTCGTGGCGTCTGAACAGACGATGCTGAAACGCTCGCTCGCCATGGTCGCTTGGGCGTGGTGCGCCTGCGGCGGCGGTTCCGCCCCCGACCCGACGGCCGCCGCCAAGGTTGCGACAGCTCCGGTCGTCCCCAGCGATGCCGCTCCGGTTTCGGTCGTTGCCAAGACGATCGAGGTGCGCGCCCGACCGGCCAAGCCGTGGGAAGCCGACCTCACGGGCGTTGTCTACGACGCGACGCTCGACTGCGTTGCCAACCGGATCCACGACCTATCGGACCCCGATCGCTACTCGGCGGTCGCGGCGTGCGGCGAGCCGCTGATCATCAACGACGCGAAGCGCGTGATGAAAGATGCCGTCGCCAAGACGATCTCTGATCTGCGCGAAGGCACCGACGAGCAGACCTCGCTCCACATCGGCACCGCGGTCGACGGCGAGTTCGTCTCGATCGTCTCGGCGCCGTCACAGCTCGAGCTCGAGCCCTATCACGCCGGCGACCTCGAGATCCGCGGCCGCTTGGTCGCTGGCCGAACGCTGTCAGCGGAGGTGTCGACCGGTGCGGGCGTCACCAGCGAAAAGCTCGCGATGATCGACGGCAAGTTCGCGTTCGATATCTCGCAGCGCACCGATGCCGACGTCGAGCTGATCGGCGTCGACCCGACCGACAAGACCAACCTCGTGCTCGCACGGTTTCGCATCGGCGAAGGCAGCCCGCTGTTCGCGGTGCGCGGCACGTTGCTCGAACGCGCGAATGCCGCGCGCGCCCACGTCGGTCTCGCGCCGTTGCTGTCGTCGAGCGCACTCGGCACCTGTGACTCGATCGCCCCACGGGTCAGTGGCGTCGACGTCACCGATGTCGCGACGTGCCAACAGATTCAATCGACGTGGTCCGAGGTGCTGTCGCGTCAGATCGCGTACAGCCCGTCGTTCCAGTCGTCGTTGCTGGTCCGGCGAGCCGCGGTGCTCGAGTACGGCGCGCGCGATGCGACTACCGTCTCTTATCGCCTGCTCAATCGGTTCGAGCAGCTGAGCCCCACCGCGCTGCATTCGCACGTGATGATGAAGCTGCATGACCGTTGGCCTTCGCTCGTCGAGCGTCCGGTGCAACACGACGCGCTCGACATCGCGACGCTCGCCGCCGGCAAGCCGCCGGTCGAGCTCAGCCCCACGCTCGAGGCAAAGCTGCAAAAGGTCGGGAACACGTGGAGCTGGACGCATCACGCGTACGTGACGGTCGTCAGCTCGCGCGATCTGCAAGCGGCGATCAACTCGATCGACCCCGACGAGGTGCCCGACACGGTCGCGTTCTCGGCGCGGCAAGTGCGCGGTAGCGATGGCGCGATGTACCAGGTGATCGCGATCGCCCTGTCTCAGCCGTAGCGCGCAAGCCCCGTAAACGGGGTTACCATCAGCGCGTGCGCGCTCTGTTCATTTTGGATCCGCTCGATCGGCTCGGGCTCGCCGGCGACACGTCCTACGGGTTGATGCTCGAAGCCGCGGCGCGCGGCTGGGACGTGTGGACCTGCCAAGTCGAGCACCTCGGGCTGGTCGGCGACGATGCGGTGGTCGATGCGGTACCGACGATCGTCACGCCCGCGACGACGCCCGCCGAAGCGTTCCAGGTCGAAGCGCGCGCCGAGCGGCGACTGGCCGACTTCGACGTCGTGCTGATGCGCAAGGATCCGCCGGTCGATGTCGCGTACCTGCACGCGACATGGATCCTCGATCACGCGCGCGGCAAGACGCTGCTCGTCAACGACCCGCGCGGGTTGCGCGAGCTCAACGAGCATCTCGCCGTGCTGCGCTTCCCGAAGCTCACGCCGCCGACGATCGTGACGCGCTCGCCCGAGCGACTGCGCGCGTTTCAGCGCGAGCAAGGCGGTGCGATCGTCATCAAGCCGGTCGATGGTTACGGCGGGCTCGGGATCTTCGTCGTGCGCGACGGCGATCAGAACGCGAGCTCGATCATCGAGACGTCCACCGATGCGGGCCGAAAGTGGACGCTCGCGCAGCGCTACTTGCCTGAAGTCAGCGCAGGCGACAAACGGATCGTGCTCGTCGATGGCGAGCCGGTCGGCGCCGTGTTGCGAGTCCCCGCCGAGGCCGAAGCGCGCGGCAACTTGCACGTCGGTGGCCGCGCGGTGAAGTCGGCGATCGACGCACGCGACCGCGAGATCATCGCGGCCGTCGCGCCGATGCTGCGCGAGTACGGCCAGATCTTCGTCGGGCTCGACGTGATCGGCGGCATGCTCACCGAGCTCAACATCACGTCGCCGACCGGGATCCGGCACATCGCGCGGCTCGAAGATCGCAACGTCGCCGCGCCGATCCTCGAGAGGTTCGAGCAGATGGCACGTGCGTTGCGCAGCTAGCTAGCACTTGCCGGCAACGCAGACGTGGCGGCGCGGATCACACACACCGCTCTCGCACGGATCGATCGCCTCGAAATCCTTCGGCTGCACGGGGCAGGCACCGCCGAGCTGGATCTTGCGCGAACAGGTCGTCGTCTTGCCGTCGCAATACAGATCGCCGAAACAGCCGACAGTCGGCTGACACCGGTCGCCGAGGTCACCGAACGGCGCGCACGTACGGCTCGTGACATCGCACCGGGTGGTCATCGGACACCGGGTGTCGAGCGCATTCGGATCGCACGCCGCGCCGATCGCGAGCAGCGGCTTGCACGTCCCGGCGTGGGTCGCGTGCCAGACGCCGCGTTTGTCCCAACCGGCTTCGAGGTCATCGCATGCGAGCCCGTCGCCGCAGGTCCGGGGCGCGGTACAGGTGCTGGTCGATCGCGGCGCGCACGTCTTGGTCTCGAGCGCACACGCAAACGTCGGCGCGCAGTCGGACTCGTTCGGTCGACATGGCGCACCGGTGCCACCGCGCGCCGCGCACTTGCCGGGATGGATCTCCTCGGGCGCGCCGGGCTCGAGCCGCGTGACGTGATAGCCGATGCACTGCAGGTCGGTGCGGCAGCTGTTCCACTCGATGCACTCGGCGCCGGCGGGCTTGCGCGGCTTGCAGACGCCCGCGCCGCCGACTTGTGGATGTGCCCCGTAGTCGCAGTAGTCGGCGTCGTCGCATAGCCCGTCGTTGCCCGAGCGCGAGCACACCTCGCCGCGCTGCTTGTGAGCGACGCAGTGCCCCATGCAGCCGGTCTGCGCCGAGCAGTGCCCGTCGATGCACTCATCCCAAGACGAGCACGCACCGCCCGCGGCGACGTGCGCACGGACGAAGATGCACCGCTGCCCGGGGGATTGCGAGATCTCGGGTTCACACGAGCCGGTCGTATACGCCGCGATGCAGTCGGCAAGCGCGCTCGGGTCGAACGTGAGGCGCCCGGCGGCGATCGAGGCGCGTTGGTGCGCGAGCTGAGCTTCGCTCCATACCAGATGGCTGGTGCCTTTCGGCGGCGGTCCGAGCTCGCACGCAGGTTGCTCCGAAGCCGCGATCACGCCGCAGCGCACCGCGTTTGCACACTGCGCAGGCGCGATCCGGGCGAGCGCCTCGTCGAATGTCGCCACCGGCGCGGGCGGGCTCGCGCTCGAAGACGAGCACGCGACGAGCAGGCAAAGCGTTAAGGAGCGCATCGAAGCGTTGAACGCGCGAGTCGGATGGGCGATCTTGCCAGACACGCGATGCGGGCGTTGCTTTCTCTCGTGCTGCTCGCGGCCTGCACCCCCGCGCCGCATATCGCGATCCCGAAATCCGCAGGCGTTCAGATCGGCACCGTCACGCTCGGCTTGTCGAACGTCCACGTGATTTTCGGCGAGCATCCGGTGCTCGTCGACACCGGCTCGCCCGGCGAGTACTTCGAGCTAGAGCGCGGGCTCGCCAAGCTCGGGGTCAAGCTCGACGATGTGCGTTGCGCGGTCGTCACCCATGGTCACGCCGATCACGCGGGCGGTGCGCGAGCGTTGCAGCAGCGCGGCATCACGATCATCGCGGGCGACGGCGACCTGTGGCGCGAGATCGCGGGTGTGCATGGGCATTTGAAGTCGACGAGCTTGTTCGCGGTGTTTCTCAAGGCGGTGATCCCGAGTCACTACGACCCGTTCTGGCCCGACGTTCGCGTTCACGACCGCTACGACTTGCGAGCGTGCGGCGTCGAGGGCGAGGTCGTCGTCGCGCCCGGCCACACCGCCGGCTCGGTCGTCGTGCTCGTCGCGGGTGGCACGATCGCGCTCGTCGGTGATTTGTTTCGCGGCGGGGCGCTCGCCGGCTACGTTCACGTGACCGAGCCGAAGGAGCACTTCTATCAAGACGATCTCGCGATGGCCCACGAGCGCATTCGTCAGCTGCTTGCACGGGGCGTCCAGTGGTTCGTGCTCGGCCACGGCGGGCCATCGAATCGCGCAGACGTCGAGCGCGTGTTCGGCCACTGAGCATCGATCCTACCGACGCGCGTGACTCGACTCGAGCGCGCGGTGTTCCCGCCGAAGCCAACGCGGGCGCGGCGCAAGAGCTAGCGGCCGACGACGCACAAGATGTCGGTGCCAGCGTCGACGCATGCGTCCGCCGCGCCGTCGCCGTCGAGATCGCCGAGCCACAACGCGGTCGCGGTCGTGCCCGCCGGGAACACCGCGAGCGTCGCGCCGAGTGGACCGAAGCCGCGGCCCGTGCTGCGCGCGCACGTGACGCCGCCCGCGACGATCGAGCACAGATCGGCGCGACCGTCGCCATCGATGTCGGCGACCGCGCTCGTGATGGCGTCGGTTGGCGCCGGATCAGGTGTGCCCGCCAGCGAGAACCCCCAGGGCGCGCCGTCGGTCGTCACGCTGGTTTCGGCGGCGACGTTGCACGCGACGCCGGTCGACGTCACCGCGCACCAGTCGGCGTTGCCGTCGTCGTCGAGCTCGGCCGGAAACCCGATCGTCGCGGCCATCGGCCAAGCCGATTGCACGGTGGTCGCAGTCTGGGTCGCGCAGACTTGCCCTTCGGCCGCGAGCCCGCAGATCGCAGGCACCCCGCCGATCGCAACGATCGCGAGCGAGGCCGATGTCGCGGCTTGGGCATCGCTATCGGCGAACGCCGAGCTCCACCGCGTCGCTGCGAACCCACGCGCCGCGGTCGCGCACAGTAGGCCCATCGTGTCGCGGCCGCACGCATCGGTCAGCCCGTCGCCATCGATGTCGCCGAGCACGAGACTGTCGGGATCGATCGCGAGCGGCGAGATCGCGGCATCGATGCGGATCGCCGCGGCAAAGCCACCGGTGCCATCGCCCGGTGCACAGCGCAACGCCCCGTTGTCGATCGCGCAGAGGTCGGCCTTGCCGTCGCCGGTGAGGTCGCCGATCCGGACCGAGCGGCCGGTCGCGGTAAGCCCGAGCGTGGCGCGCGGCGTCGCATGCGCGATCGGCGAGATGCTCCACGTCGGCGCGCCGTCCTTGCCGCACAACACGGCGTGCGCATGACCGCCGCCGGTGCCGAGGCAGTCGAGGTGCGCGTAGTCCATGCCGGCTTGCGGATACGGCGGGATGCCGACCCAGATATGGCCTTCGTCGTCGAGGCGGAAGCTCTGCTCCGGCCCGCCGTGGCACGTGCCGGCGATCAGCTCGCCCGTCGGCAGCGCCTCGAGGCATCGCGTGTCGACTTGCAGCGCCCCGCCGGGCGCGAACGTCCACCCCGGTGCGGTCGCGCAATCGCCCATCAAGATCCCGCCATCCTGGGTCGCCGACGCGCACATCCCGCCGGTCGCGAGCTGGCCGGTCGCGCTGCGCCGAAACCCGACCGCGTAGCGTCGATGCATCCACGCGATGTGCGTCGTGTCGATCGTCGTACACATCTGGCCGCACGCCGCGCAGTTCGTCGCGCACGCTTCGTAGTGAGATAGGACCGGGAACACGTAGTCGTAGATCGGCTCGATCTTGTCGGCCGCGTCGTCGGTGATGTTGTAGCCGCGATACGAGATCAGATCGGCTTGGCTACCGGTCGCCGAGGCTGCGAGCACGGCGAGCGCTCCGACGATCATGTGGTCGGTGTGATCGTAGCCGTGCGTGCCCGCGACCTCGAGCGTGTGGATCGTCGTCGGCGCAGTCGTCGTCATGACCTCGGACAGCACCGCGATCAGCCCGGCTTGATCGTAGTTCGCCTTGCGGTCCGCGACGGTATCGGCGCTCGTGATGTCGCCTTCCCACAGTTTGAGCAGGCTGTGACCGAGCTGGCCTTCGATCCCGCCGTCGGGATACGCGAGGAACACGAGCGAGACGTTCGCGGCATCGAGCCGGCAGTGTTGCGCGACGTGATCGGCGATCGTGATCCAACCGCACTGCCAGGCGTCGTACGGTTGATTCGCCGCGGTGCCGTACGCGTAGCGCAACGCGCGATAGCGCTTGTTCGCGTTCGAGGTCCCGCCGGTGTTGTTACCGGCGGTGACGTACACCGTGGTCACGCCTTCCCCACGGCGCACCGCTTCGGTGATGTCCGGCTGCATGAACAGTAGGTCGTCGTCTTGGTGAGCGACGATCACGAGGTCGCGGGCCTGTGCGAGCGGCTCACCGGTCGGGAGATCATTGTCGCCGCAAGCGGCCACGACGATCAGTGCGAGTAAGAAGGGGCGCACCGGCGCATGCTCGTCGGTCGGCGCGCCGTGGGCAAGGGTCAAGTCGCCTCACCCGAACATTGCCGGAGACCGAACGCCCGTGGTAACCGGGGACGTGCGCTGGTTCCGCTCGCACCCCGCGGCGCAACTGGCCGTCGGCGCACTCGCCGTCGCGCTCGCATTTCCGTCGACCGCGGCGGGAGAATGCGCGCTCGTGTTGCTCGCCGGTTCGATCGGCGTGCTGTTCGCCACGTTCTGGCCAAAGGCGCGCACCTACGTCGAACAACCACCGGCGCTCGCGACCGCGCTCGTGCTGCTGATCATCACGGCCGCAGGCCTGACGACATTTTGGGATGCGATGACGACCTCACCGGCGTGGCAGCTCGGCGATTGGGGACCGCAGCACGCCGTGCTCGCACACGTCATGCCATCGCTGCCCGGCATCCACGTGCCGGTGTGGGATCACGCACTCGCGACCGGCGATCCGCCGCTCGAGCTGTATCCGGCGCTGACTTATCTCGTCACCGGCCACGTCGCGCTCGCGCTCGGACTCGAGAACGATCTCCCGCAGGCGATGATGCTGGTCGCGGTCGTCGTCCACATCGCGCTCGCGTTTCTCACCGCCTTGCTCGCGATGCGGTTTGCACCGAAGCCGGTCGCGCTCGTGGTCGGCATGTTGTTCATGGTCGATGCCGGCGCGATCTCGCACGGCGGAACGGTCGGCCTGTTCAAGTACGCGATCCTGCACAGCGCACTCGCGCAGGTGTTCACGCTGATCGCAGCGCTCGGCATCTTGTCGGCGTTAACCCGACCGCGGCTCGGCGCGTCGGTCGCGATCTGGCTCGGCACCGCACTCGCGACCGCGACTCACCCGTCGGCGTTGATCGCGGCGGCGGTGTGCATCGTCGGGCTGCTAGCGGTGGCGCTGCTCGCGTCCGACGTGCCGGCGCGCCGCGCATTCGTCGCGATCGGCCACGTCGTGCTCGGCGTCGCGCTCTCCGCCTCGGTGTGGCTGCCCGCGGGCGAACGGCTCCTGGCATATGGCCAACACTTCTCGAACGAGCTGTACACCGGCGCGAAGTTGCTGCAGACCGTGATCGCGGTCGCGCTACCGATCTCGTCGTACTCCGCGGTCATCTACGCGGGCTACCTCGGCACGCTGGCCGGTGTGTTCTCGCGCAAGGCCGAGGTCGTGTTCATCTCGGTCGTCGCGCTCGCGCTCGTGATCGGGTTGTGCGACGCGCCGTATGCCGCGCTCGGCCTACTGCCGGGCATGACCGTCGCTCGGCTCGGCGCGGTGCGGCTGATGCTGGTCGCGCGACCATTCCTCTATGCGGCCGCCGCCTACTTGGTCGTGGTGCTCTACGGTCGAGCGCGCGACGCGTGGCGCGATGCACCGCAGCGACAACGCATCGCAGTCGCGGCGCTACTCGGTATCGTCGCCGCCGGGCTCGTGCGGATCGGCCCGAGCTATTGGCACGATGAAGGCGACCGCGCCTACACCGATACGCGTTGGCTCGCGCCGAATGCCGCAAGCTACGACGAGCTCGCGACCTGGGCGAAGGCACGCGTGCGCGAGATCGGCCCCGGCAGCTACGCGCGCGCGATGTTCGAGACCGATTCGCACGAGCCGCTGCACCTGACCGCGACGACCGGCTTGCCGACGCTGCACCTCGGCGCGTTGCCGGACCTGCTGCTGCGCGAGCGGATCACCGACGCGTCGCCGGCGAGCCTGTCGCGGTTCAACATCAAGTGGTCGATCGCGGCGGGCCGGTCGCCGGAGCTCGGCGACCCCGACACCGAAACGACGGTCGGCGACTTTCACATTCGCGAGATCAAAGCGTGGGACGGCAAGTTCGCGCGGGTCGAAGCCGGCGAAGGCAGCGTGGCCGTCACGCGGCTCGATGACAGCGAGGTCGACGTCGAGGTCACCGCGACCGCGCCCGTGCTCGTCGCGCTCGGCACCGGCTACTACCCGCGCTGGCGGGCGACGCACTCGAGCGGCACCGACGAGCCGGTCTACGCGTGGCCGGCGATCGACGGTGGGCCGACCCACGTCGTGTCGGCATGGCTCGCACCGGGCAAGACGACGTTCACGTGTGATGGCCCGCTGCCGTCGGACGGCGACGGCCGGTTCGTGTCGATCGGTGCGATGTTGCTCGCCGCGGCGACGATCATCGTGTGGTCACGCCGACGGTGGCGGTCGCGCGCCCTGCTGCGGATCGTCGCGCTGCGCCGTCGCGTGAAGTATTTGTCGCCGTGGATCGCGAAGCTCGCGGTTCCGATCGCGATCGGCCTGCTTGCGGTCCGCGGTTGCCGCAGCGCTCGTGCACCGGAGCCAGCGATCTTGGTTGGCTCGGGCTTGCGCAGCGATGCGACGGTCGAAGCGCGGATCGGCGCCGGTGAATGGGAGCAATGCGTTCACTCGCCGAGCCGCGGCGACTTCCGCTGCGCCGGGCTCGCGACGATCAGCGATTCGTCCGCGAACCTCGCCAACGATGCGGCGCCGAGCTGGCCGTTCACGACGCCCGCGATCGTCGTCACCCGCGAGACCGAAGGCGTCGAGGTCCGGATCTCGAAGACCGCGCGGCTCGCCGGTCGGTATTGGGCTGCCGCATCGGCCGAGGCCGACATCAGCTTCGATGGCGAGGTCGATCAGGTGCAAGCGACCGCGCTGATCGATCTCGACGACAAGGACCACGACGTCGTGATCACCGCGGTCGTACCGTCCGATTCGCTGCGCATCACGGTGGTCGCCGACACCGCGATCCAGCCCGATCGCGCGTTTCTCATCAGGCCGCCGCCGGTTCCGCCCGCCGCGATCAGCGCGTTGGCTTCGCCCGCTCGGTGAGCTGCAACGCGCCGCCGATCGCGCCGTTGACAAGGTGGGCGAGCCACAGCGCGAGCGACGCGGCGAGCGCATCGCCCTCGGGCATCGCGAACAGGCTCGCGCCGAGCGAGATGTACACGGTTTCGCGCGCACCGGCGCCGCCGACCGTGATCGGCAGAAACGTCGTAGCGGCGGCGAGCGGCACGATCAACAACGAGCCACCGAGATCGACGCGCGGGTCGATCGCATGCAGCAACACGTAGCCGGCGAGCGCGACGAGCGCTTGAGTCACGATCGACAACACCGTCGCGATCGCGAACGCTCGTCCATCGCCGAGCTCGGGCATGCGCTCGAGGATCGTGCGCACCCGACCCGCTGACAGCTTGCGCGCGATCGCGCGTGCAAACGGCAACGCGAGCACGATCGCGATCGAGCCGGCGATGCCGATGCCGCTCCACAGCCACAGCGAGCCGACATCGATCGCACCGCCGGCGAGGCCCAAGCCGAGCGCGAGCAGCAGGAATACGCCGAACAGCCCGAGCGCGCGCTCGACGAGCACGACCGCCAGCGCACCCGTAGTGCCGTGCTCGCCAAACGCATCGCGCGTGACGACGCCGCGCACGACATCGCCCGCGACCGCGCCCGGCAAGTAGTTGTTGTAGAAGAACGCGATGAAGTAGAGCTTCGTGCACCGCGCGAGGCTCGGCCGCGAACGGGCGCCATACGCGCGCAGCAACACGCGCCACCGCACCGCGCCGCAGATGACGTTGAGCGCGATCAGCCCGCACGCGATCGCGATCGTCGCGAGCGACAGCCGCCTCGCCGCGACCTTGGCCTCTGTGAAGTTGACGCGATGGATGATGTACGCGACGCCCGCGCCCGTACCGAGCCACCGCGCGATCCAGCCGTAGCGTTGCCATGTCGTACGCTCAGTCATCGCGCCACCGGATCGAATGCAAGAAGAAGCCGGACTCGAGCTGATCGAGCTTGGTATCCGACCCGAACGCGATGAACGCGACGACGAGCCCAGGGTGCGGCTCCGCGATCGCGAACCGCAAGCGCGCGCCGTGCGCGGTGTCGGCTGCGGAGACGAGCTGTAGGTGCTCGAGCCCGACCGCGACGCGCACGGCGTGATTCCAGTCGGTGCCCGCGGGCCCGGCGACTTCGAGCTCGACGTACGCGGGGTCGCGCAGATAGAACAACGTCGCGGGCGGCACCGCACCGGTGTCGCGGTCCCAGCCGAAGCCATTGCCGTAGAGCAGCGGCTCGGACGGGTAGCTATCGACGAGCTCGAGCCGAGGATCGGTGCGCACGGTTGCCCCGAGCGCGCAGGTCGGCGGATCGGACCTACATGCGGCCGGCTCGTCGGGCTCGTCGCCGATTTGCTCGCGCACGAATTCGAAGCTGCGATCGTATCGGGTCGCGGTGACGACGCTATCGCCGACGAGCGGCGGCGCATCGCACGAGATCCGCGCGCCGTCCGCGTCGCTGCACGACGCAAACGTCGGCTCGCCATCGTCGATCAATCGCGCGGTCGCGAGGTCGGAGCGATCGTAGTGGTTCGGCAGCGGGTGCTCGTACGCGATCGGCCGCGATACTGCATATGTGCGCTCGGCCGCGACATCGCGATCGAGCGGCTCGGACAACTTCGCCGGCCGCGTGATCTTGCCGGCGATGATCGCCAGCGCCCAACCTCCCGCGAGCAGCGCGAACCCGCCGCGAGGTCGATGCAGCGCGACCGCCCGCCACATGATCACGAGCAGCGCCGCGATCGCCGGCGCGAAATCGAGCTGGTAGCGCGAAGTCAAGCTCGGCGAGTGCAAGTAGAACGCGAACAGCGGCAGCGCGCCGAGCACCGCCCACGCCGACAACATGCGCGCAACCCGATCGCCATCGCGCCGCAACCACGCGAGCACGCCGAGCAGCCCGCCGGCGAGGATCAGCGGCAGATATGGCCACGAGTACGTCGTGAAGTAGTACTCGCGCCACCGCGGCTCGTCGGCTTGGCCGACGTGAAGGGCGCGCTGGTAAAACTTGTTGGCGCCGACCGGCTGATAGTGCAGCTCCGGCCGCGCGAACATGCTGCCGACGAGCTCCTCGGTCGCCGGCACCACACCGACGCGCTCGAACGGGTAGCTGAACCGGGTCGCGACGATGTTGCCCGGCAACGCCTCGATGTTGAGGCGATGGCCGAACTCGGTGCCGCGCCCAAACCGCGCGGCGTTCGTCGCGTACAACACGGTGCCGCCCGCCGCGAACAACGCGCCGCCGAGCGCGATCACCGACAGCACCTGCGTACGCCGCCGTTCTCGCCGCGAGTAGATCGCGATCATCACGATCACCGTCGCGAGCCCGT
>CAZDGY010000088.1:0-12064 GCA_964504685.1 uncultured Kofleriaceae bacterium
TCGCGCAGCTCGCGGAGTACATGCGCCTGGATGTTCGCGAGCACGATCGGAAATTTCTCGGACAGCTCGCGCGGGAGGCTCGTCTCGATTTGTTCGCCGACGCGATTGTGCGCGGCGTTCTCCGCGGTCGCCGCGATCGCGATCGGATCGTTGTCGATCGCGAGGCAGGTCGCACCCGGCCACAACTTCACCGCCGCGATCGCGAGGATGCCCGAGCCACAGCCGACGTCGAGCACTCGCGCCGGCCTCACCCCGGCATCGGACAGTGCTTGCAGTTGTTCGAGCACGAGGCGCGTGCTCGCGTGCGTGCCCGTTCCAAACGCCATGCCTGGATCGAGATCGATCACGACGTCGCCGGCCTCGGCTTCATATGGCTCCCAACTCGGCACGACGACGATCTGCCGAGTCAGCCGGCTGACCTTGAAGTAGCGCTTCCACGCGTCGCGCCATTCCGCCTCGGGCATCGCCGCTGCGATCCGCACGCGCGTTGGATCCACCGCGGCACCACCGGCGGCCCAGCGGGTCACCGCATCGCGCGCTTGATCGAGTGCAGCTGGCGCCTCGGCCTCGTCGACCCAGAACACCACCTCGTCGCCGCGCTGCTCGGTACCTGCCGCTGCGGCCGGAACTTCGGCGGCGACGAGCGCCGCGATGTCATCGATATCGGCCGCGCCGACCGACACGATGACCTCAACCCAAGTCATCGTCTCTAAGAGCTAGCGCTGCGGAGCCGGCGTGATCCGCCGCTTCATCTCGCGGCGCAGCCGCTTGCGCGCCTCGCGGGTCTTCCGCTTCTTCTTGACCGACGGCTTCTCGTAGAAGCGACGACGCTTGAGCTCTTGCAGGATGCCTTCCTTAGACATCTTCTGCTTGAGGATCTTCATCGCCTTTTCGAGGCTGTCGCGAACTTCAACCTCGACGGGCTTGCCGAACGTATTCTCCATGGGAGCGTGGGTTGGTACCCGATCCCCGGGCTCGGATCAAGCGCTAGGCTTTGTGCTTGTAGAACAGGGTGATCGTGAGGCAGTGGAACTCGGAATCGGACGACTGGGTCACGATCTTGTCCACGATCTCGTGCTCGGGGTGGCTGCGAATCCAGTCCGTGATGAGCTCACCCAGCAACTCGCGCTCCTTCGCCTTCGTGGCCGAAAACACCTTCACGCCGGTTACGTCAATGATCCGCCCATCGTCCTGGGTCATCTGCACTCGTGGCACGGCAACCTCTCCTTCACTCGGGTAACACCCCGCCTCGTTGTGCGAGCACTGTGCAACGGCTTCCAGTTCCAGTCAACCGGGATAATTCCGATTGGGGTGAACTCCCGGGTAACGTACCAAAGTGCCCCATTTCGGTCTAAGTACCTGCACGGGCATCCATTGACTGGCGGAGGCGATCTCATGCGGTAGTGTCCGCGCCTATGAGACGTCTGTTGTCGTTCGCCATCGTTGCGGTGCTCGGGTCCGCTGCAACTGCGACCCCGACCCCGCCGACCGCGCCGCTGGCCGCGCTGCCATCAGTGGAGCAGTTCACGCTCGCCAACGGCCTGCAGGTCGCGGTGCTGCGCAACGACGCCTCGCCGGTGGTCGCGCTTCAGGTCTGGTATCACGCCGGCAGCAAAGACGAGCCGCGAGACCGCCGCGGCTCGGCACACATGTTCGAGCACATGATGTTCAAGGGCACGGCTCACGTTCGCCCCGAGGCTCACGCGCAGTTCATCACCGGCATCGGCGGATACGTCAACGCGACGACCGAAGAGGATGCGACCCACTACATCGACAACGTCCCCGCCGACTATCTCGACTTCGCGATGCAGCTCGAAGCGGAGCGGATGCGCGGCTTGCTGTTCCGCAAAGACATGATCACGACCGAGAAAGAGGTCGTCAAAGAAGAAATCCGCCAGCAGGACAACTCGCCGATCGCGAAAGGCTTCCTGCGGTTTCTCGCGGTCGCTTACGCGAAGCATCCGTATGCGTGGACCGCAGCGGGCACGATCGCCGATCTCGACGCGACGACGCCCGACGATCTACGCAAGTTCTACGACGCGTACTACCAACCGAACAACGCGCTGCTCGTCGTGGTCGGCAACACCACCGCCGCGGCGGTGAAGGCGTCGGCCGAGAAATGGTTTGGCCCGATCCCCAAGGGCGAGGCACCGCCGCGTCCCGCCGCGTCGAATCCCGAGCCGGCGCAGACCGCGAAGCGGCGCGAGGTCGTCGAGCCGGGGCAGATCGGGCTCGCGCTCGTCGGCTGGCATATCCCGGCCGCGAAGGAAAAAGACGTGTTCGCGCTGCAAGTCGCGGCGATCATCCTCGGCGCCGGCGATGCGTCGCGACTGAAGCTGCGGATCCGCGGCGTCGGCAATCAGAAGGCGCTCGGGCTCGACGGGGGAACCGAAGCGATCGTGCGCGAGGATCCGGGCATGTGGGTCGCGCTCGGTGCGTACCTGCGGCCGGAAAACGCGGAGCCGGTCGAGGCCGCGGTGATCGAAGAAGTGCAAAAGCTCGCCACGACTCCGCCGACCGCAGACGAGCTGCGCAAGGCGAAGAATCAAGTCCAGTCGGGGTTCCTGTTCTCGCTCGAGCACGCGCAGGGCCTCGCCGAGGCGATCGGCCGGTCGTGGATCCTCACCGGCGATGCGACCTCGTTCCTGCACGACGCCGACGAGATCGAAAAGGTCACCGCCGCCGACGTCCAGCGCGTGATCAAGCAATACATGACCACGGACAAGGCGACGATCGTCGTGATTCCGCCGAAGGGGCACTAACGTGAACAAGCTCATCGCGATGCTCGCGATCCTCGCGAGCTGTGGCCCGAAGGTTCCGCCGCCGCCGATCCCGCAGTTGCCGGGCGATGGTGACGCGAACGTCGCGAAGCCGCCGCCGCCGAAGGCCAAGCCGAACGACGGCTGGGCCGACCGCACCGATCTGATCGTGCCGCCCGCCGCAAAGCCTCCGACCCACGTCGAGCTGCCGGCGATCGACCAGTTCAAGCTGTCGAACGGGCTGCAGGTCTATCTGATCAAGAGCGAGCATCTGCCGGTCGTTAGCGTCCAGCTCGCGATTCGCGCAGGTCGGATGCAAGAGCCGCATGCTCGCCTCGGCGTCGCCGAAGCGACCGCCGACATGCTGGTCAAAGGCACGAAGAAACACGACGCGCTCGCGCTCGCGAAGGCGATCGATTTCGTCGGCGGCACGATCGGAGCCGAGGCGACGTTCGAGGCCACGCTCGTGTCGTGCCGCGTGCTGTCGCGCAACCTCAACACGTGTCTCGACTTGCTGCCCGAGATGATCACGCAGCCGATGTTCCCGGACGCCGAGCTGACGAAAGTCAAAGACAACATGCTCGGCACGGTGCGAGCGCGAACCGACGACGCCAGCGCGCTCGCGTCCGAGCACGTGCAGAATCTGTTGTGGGGCAACGATCACGTCCGCGGTTGGATCAACAGCGAGGCGTCGGTCAGCTCGATCCATCGCGATGACATCGTCGCGTGGCACAAGGCATGGTTCGCGCCGAACAACGCGATGCTCGTGGTCGCCGGCGACATCGATCCCAAGAAGCTCAAGACCGACCTCGAGCGTTCGTTCTCGGGTTGGAAGAAGACCGCAGTGTCACCAGCGCCGACCTATCCCGAGCCCGGGTTATCCGGGATCCGGATCCGGCTGGTCGACAAGCCCGGCCAAACGCAGACCCACATTCGGATTGCACAGTTTGGCATCCGCCACGACGATCCGCGGTTTTTCGACACCCTCGTATGGAACTACGCGCTCGGCGGCGGTGCGTTCAGCTCGCGGCTGATGAAAGCGGTGCGAGTCGATGGCGGCAAGACCTACGGCGCGAGCTCGAGCTTCGATCGCAACCTCGACAAAGGCTCGCTCGTGTTCCAGACGTTCACGCGCAATGCCGAGGCGATCGCGACCACGAAGCTCGTGCTCAACGAGATCGCGAAGATGGCAAAAGAGGGTCCCACCCAAGACGAGGTGGCCGCTGCCGTCGCGAACCTCGCGGGCAGCTACGCGATGCGATTCCAGACCGCTGGCGATGTCGGCTCCGCGCTAATCGGCGCCGAGCTCCACGGTTTCGGCACCGAGTACCTGACGAACTATCCGCTCGCGGTCGGCAAGGTCGACGTCGCGGCGGCGAAGCAAGCGGCGGCCGAGATCCTCGCGCCCCACGACTACGTGCTCGTGCTGGTCGGCGACGCGAAGGACATCGAGCCGCAGCTCAAGAAAGAAGGCTGGCGCTACGAGAAGGTCCCGTTCACCGACCCGGTCTCGCCCGAGTTCCAGCAGGCGGCTGCCCCCGCCGATGCCAAGGCGATGGCGGCGTTGCACAAGCTGATCGACGACGCGGTGGCCGCCAAAGGTGGCAAGGCGAAGCTCACGGGCATGAAGTCGTTGCGGTTGGCGGCGACCGGTACGACATCGATCCAGGGTCAGTCGGTGCCGGTGACGATCGAGCGCGTTGTCGTCGTGCCGGACAAGATGCGAATCGACGCGACGCTCGCCGGCCAGGTCAAGGTCACGATCGCGGTCGATGGCCGAACCGGCTGGCAACTCGCGCCCGATCAAAAGGATCCGACAAAGAGCGAGCTTCGCGACATCAGCGGCGACGAGATCGCACAAGTCGACTTCGAGCGCTGGCGCGATCCCGAGTTCCTGCTGATCAAGGCGGCGGACCCGGCGGCGAAAATCACGCCGCTGCCCGACGAGACCATCGACGGCAAGCCGAACGCGGTGTTCCGGTTGGGCTCGCCGTACGTCGGTCTCGAAGTCCAGATCTACCTCGATCGGCAGACCAAGCTGATGACCCGGATGTCGTTCTCGGACAAAGGTCCCAAGGGCCAGACCGTGTCGGAGACCGATGACTTCGGCGACTACAAAGACGAGTCGGGCGTCAAGGTCGCGCACAAGCGGTTGAGCACGACGCTCGGCCGCACGACGACGCTCGAAGTCGGCAAGGTCGAGATCGATCCGAAGCTGGACGCCGGCGTGTTCAAGAAGCCAGCTGGTCCGTGATGCGCTACTACGCGGTGGCGATCGCCATCGCGGTCGCCACATTGACTGCGTCGTCGCGCGAGGTCCGTGCTCAGCCGACGCCGGTCGATCTAGCGACGCTGCCGACGAGCACCGAGCCACCGGACGTCGTGCTGTTCACGTTCGGGCCCGGCGAGCGGATCTTCGAGCGCTTCGGTCATGCCGCGCTGTGCTTGAGGTACGGCGCCGACGACGCGCGCGCGGTGTGCTTCAACTACGGCGTTACCGATTTCGACAGCGGTTGGGGACTGACCTGGAGCTTCTTGCGCGGCACCCAACGGTTCTGGGTCGATCCCGAGAATTGGGGGACGATGATCGGGTTCTACGAACGCGAAGACCGCGACATCTGGCGGCAAGACCTCGCACTGACGCCTACGCAGCGCCGCGCGGTCGAAACGGCGCTGCATCGCGGGCTCGAACCTGCGAATCGCGAATACGACTACGACCATTTCTTCGACAACTGCACGACGCGACTGCGCGACGTGATCGACGCGGCGGTCGATGGCAAGCTGCGCGCGGGAGCGACCGGCGACTATCCGCTCAGCTTCCGCCAGATCGGCCATCGCGGCTTGGTCGTGGTTCCAGCGCTCTATGCGCTCGCCGACTTCGTCGTCGGGCGAACGATCGACGCGACGCCGACGGCGTGGCAAGCGATGTTCTATCCCGACGTGCTCCGCCATCAAGTGGCAGTCGAGCTCGGCGCGCCCCCAGTACTCGTCAACGCGCGCAAAGGGCCTCCGTTTCCGACCGAAGGGACGACCGGGCGACTCGCGATGTTCGTGCTCGGGCTCGGCTGCGCCCTGCCGATCGGGCTCGCGCGCTGGCGGCGCCGATTCGAACGCGTTGCACTCGGCTGGACGACGTTCTACCTCGGGTTGTGGGGACTCGTGATCTGGACGCTCGTCGCGATGTCATCGATCCCAGCGCTGCGCTGGAACGAAGCGGTGCTCGTGCTCGTGCCGCTCGATCTCGCGTTGCCGTTGTTTTCGGTAACCGGACGGCGCCGTTACGCGCGGATTCGTATCGCCTGCTTGCTCGCGGTGTCGGCGCTCGCCGCGATCGGCGTGTTGCATCAGCCGTTGTTCGTTCCGATCTCGTGGGCGCTTGTTCCGCTCGCGATCATCGCGTTCTGGTAGCGTCCACGCGTGCTGCCGCGGTTCGCGCGCCGATTCCTGCTCGTTTTCGCGGTGCTGATCAGCTTTCCGTCGCCGCTGTCGTACTTGCCCGGGCTCGACGATCTTAGCCAATGGATCGACAAGCTGTGGGCGCCGTTAATCAGCTGGGTCGGCGATCACGTGCTACGGCTTGCGGAGCCGATCACGGCGTTGCCGAACGGCAGTGGCGATACTACGTTCAACTACGTCGAGCTGCTCGTGTTCGCGACGTTCGCGATTGCGATCGCGGCCCTGTGGACCTCTCTCGATCGCCGGCGCGACGATGCTCGGCTCGTCGCGTGGACCCGTTACTACATCGCGCTCGTGCTCGGACTCGCGATGTTGCTGTACGGGCTCGACAAGGTGTTGTTGCTCCAGTTCGACGATCTGGCGCCGAGCGATCTCGCGCGCCCACTCGGTCGTTACACGCCGTTCGCGATGTTGTGGGCGCTCGTCGGCTGGTCGCATCCGTATCAGCTCATCGTCGGGTGCTTCGAGGTGCTCGGCGGCGCGCTCGTGCTGTTCCGGCCGACCGTGCGAGTCGGCGCGCTCGTGCTCGTGCCGGTGTTGTTCAACGTCGTGTTGTTCAACCTGTGCTTCGACGTGCCGGTCAAGCTGTACTCGACGCAGCTGCTCGGGTTGACCGCCGTGCTGATCGCACCCGACGTGCGCCGATTGATCGACGTGATCGTGTTGCGCCGGCCACCGAAGCCCGAAGTGCCGGATGTGCCGCTGCTCCGAGCGAGCTGGGCCCCACGCGCGACGTTCGTGTGTAGCGCGCTCTGGCTCGTCGTCGGCACCGGCTCACTGATCTACAGCATGACGTCGACGCTCGCGCACCGAGCCGAGGATGCCGACTCGCCACTGATCGGCAGCTTTCGTGCGGTCGCGGCAACCACAGGCCGGCAATGGCGGCTGGTCAGCATCGACAGTCGGACCGCGATGGTGATCGAGCGCGATGACGGCTCGGTCACCGCGTTCTCGATGAAGACCGACTTCGCGAAGCACACGCTCGTGCTGGACGCAGAGCACGACGCGAAGTGGACGCTGACCTACGCGCAACCAGCGCCGGCGATCCTCGTGCTCGATGGCGCCGTCGAAGGCGAAGCGATTCACCTCCAGCTGCGGCGCGTCGACCCACGACAACAGCGGCTCGCGAACTGGTACGTCCACGCGGTGCACGAGAACGTGCCGGAGCAGGATCAGCTCCCCGACGGCGAGTAGCTAGTCGTGCGGAGCGACGCGCTCCGCGAGCTCGTCCGGGGGCAGCGTGTTGAGCACGTCGCGACGGCGCAACCGAGCCCGGCGGGCCATCGCGACCGCCCAGCGCACCGCGCCGAGCCCTTTCGTCGAGTGTGCGTCGGACGACACGACGAACTTGATGCCACGCGCGGCGGCGAGCCGAGCATTGATCGGATCGAGATCGAGCCGATACGGATCGCCGTTGAGCTCGATCGCGGCAGGTGACTCGGCGATCGCGTCGAGCACCTCGTCGATGCGAATCGCGATCGGATCGCGACGCATGACGAGCCGGCCGAGCGCGTGGCCCCAGATCTTGAAGTGCGGCTGGCGCATCGCGGTCACGATCCGCGCGGTCATCGCCGTCTCGTCGAGCTTGTGGCGTTGATGAATGCTGGCGATCACGAGATCGAGATGCGGTAGCAGCTCGCGCGGCACGTCGAGCTGGCCATCGATCAAGATGTCGGCCTCGATGCCGCGCAAGATCCTGACGCCGAGATCTGGTAGCGCGGCGATCTCGTCGGCTTGCGCGCGCAGGCCGTCGCTGCCGATGCCACCGGCGTAGCTCGCCGCCGCCGAGTGGTCGGTGATCGTGATCCCGCGCATGCCGAGCTCGCGCGCGGCGTTCGCCATCTCTTCGATCGATTGTTTGCCGTCGCTGTACGTCGTGTGGCAGTGAAACGCGGTCGTCACGTCGCCAAGCGTTACGAGATCGTCGAAGGCATCGCCGCGATCGGCTGCCGCGAGCTCGCCGGCGCCGTCGCGCAGCTCGGGTGGAATCTCCGGCAGTCCGAGCGCGCGATAGACCTCGGCTTCGTCTCGCAGCTCGGCGGTGTCGAGCGCCACGCCGCGCGCTTGCGCTCGATCGCGCAACGCCGTCACGTGCTCCGGCGAGCCGGTCGCGGTGACTAGCGTCCAGCCATAGTGCGCAGCAGGCGCGATGTGGACCTCGCAACGCATGCCATCGGCGAGCTTGCCGATCGCGAGCGTGGCGCTCGTCGTCTCGACCGACGTCACCAGCGGATACGCGCGCAGGCGCTCGACGACCGGCTCGACCTGCTCGCTCGCAACTGCGATCGCGAGGTGATCGCAGATCTCGAGCCATCGCCGCACCGGGCCCGCGACCTCGACTCGCGAGGCGGCGCCGCGCAAGAACTCGGCGAGCGCGAGCGCTTGCTGCTCGGCATCGACGTGCAGCGCGCGCGCTCCCGCCAGGTGGCGTTCCTCGATCGCGCGCAAGATCTTCGCTTCGCTGAGCTCGCCGAATCCGGGCAGCTCGCGAATCGCGCCTACTCGAGCGAGTGCGGCGATCGCATCGAGATCGCTCGGCGCGAACGCGGCGTGCAGCTTGCTCGCGCGCACCGCACCGACCGCGGGCAGCTGCGACAGCTCGACGATCACCGCTGGCCACTTCGCGCGCAATCGATCGAGCACTTCGCTGCGCCCGGTGTGCGCGAGGTCCGCCACCACCTTCTCGATCGACGGACCGACTCCCGGGAGCTCGCGCAATCGATCTTCGAGCACCAGCTTGGGGAACCCGTTCGCCGCCTCGATCGACTTCGCGGCTCGATCGTAAGCGCCCGCTCGATGGCGATCGCCGTCGAGCTCGAAGTAGATCGAGATCTCGCGCAGTAGCGCGGCGATCGTCGCCGGGTCCATCCCGCCTTGTTAGCAGATTCAGTGCGGCGTAGTCGGATTCGCAGGAGCTGCTGGAGCGCGTGGCGCCGGCGGCACGACACCCGAGCCCGAGCCGACCCCCGAGCCCGAGCCGGTACCCGGTCGGTTGTTCGAGCCCATTCCGGCGTCGCCCGCACCGCCACCCGTGCCCCCATCGCCGACCCGCGTCATGCCCGCGTCCGTTGCGAGCGGAACTTCGTCGATGCCCATCGGGACCTCTGCGGCGAGCGCGCTCGCAGGAGGCAGTTGCTGGTCGATCTTGTCGCGGCAACCACCGGCTGCGAGCGCGACACCGAATACAAATGGCAGGATCTTCATGCCCCGCAGGGTTGCGAGCCGCGTGCCGGTGGCGCGACCGAGCGCCAGTGTCACGCCGGGCGCTACCTCACGGTGCAGCTCGGCACGTTGACCTCGCCGACGAGCATGAACAGTCGCTGCGAGTTGTCGATCTCGAACACCGACAGCGTGACCGAGTCCTGTGCCATTCCCTCGCGCAGCACCGCGATCCGCCGGTCGTCGCGGCCGTTCGCACCGAGCGCGACCGGATGAGGACCGTAGTTCCACAGCGGCAGCGTCTCGACCGAGGTGCTCGCGATTCGCTCGCCGGTCGTGGCGTCGATCTCGTCGATGCTGCCGTGCACCCCGACCAAGATCAGATCGTCGCCGAGGTTCACGATCTCGGCCTCGCCGTCCAAGCCGTCGATCCGAACTTTGCCGCGCGAGTCATAGACCGTCTCGTTGCCGCACGGTCCCGCGCACGCCGTTTGGTCCGCGAGCAGTAGCTTGCCCGCGGCTTGCACACTGCCGATCATGTCTTCCGGGCGGAAGCGCGCGAGGTGGAGCGGAGCATCGCGCTTCACGCTCCACGCGCTGCCGTTGACCACGACGGCTGCGAGATCCGTCGTGGCGGAGACGTCGTCGCTGGAGTTACCCGCGAGCACCTCGCGCAGGTTTGGCCCGATCGGCTTGCAGTCGCTGCCGAAGCACACCGCGGTCTTGCCGCGCTCGGTGCGGACGTCCGGAATCGGCTGCGCGGTCATCGCCGGCGGGCCCATCGGTCGCGCGACCGGGACGAGCTGATGATCGAGATCGAGCGCCAGGCAGCCGTCGTTCGAGCACAACACCGCATGGTCGCCGTCGGCGATCAGCTCGATCGAACCATCGAGGCACGGCACCGCGCGCGTACGCATCGCGGGCAGGGCGGGCATGACGGCGCGACGCATCGAAATCCCAGGCTCGTCCAGGCGCATCGAGACCGGCCGCGGCTCACGAGGCCAGAGCGCTAGCACCGACGTCGCGGTCGTGATCACCGCAATCCCGGCCACGAGCTTCGGTCGCAGCGTCGCGAGCATCTCGGCACAACGCCGAGCGCCGGCCGGCTATTGCGCGAGTTTCTTCAAGAACGGCACGATCTGACGCGCGGTTACGTCCTCGGCGACCGCTTCGATGCAGTCGCGCACGCCGCCCGCGATGTCCTTGTCATTCGACCCGGTCATCGCCTTGGCCGAGCCGCTCGCCGACGCGACCTTGTTCGCTTCCCACTTCTCGCCACTGTCGGTGCCGCCCCACGGCGCGACGCGAATCGCGACGGTGCACGCGATCGACGTCTGGTGACCGGTGCGCTGGATGTCGACCTTCTTCACGGTCGACGCGATGATGAACGCGCGCGACTTGCTCGACATGAGGTCGGCAGCGCTCGGCAATCCGCCCGGCCAACTCGTCGCGTAGCCGGTCTTCGCCTCGACGCCCTTCCTGACGATCGTGGTGAGCCGTCCCGCCGCGTCGCCCGACACCTGCTGCGACTGATCCATCGTCTTGTCGATGTTGACGAACACTTCGGGTTTGCTGCCGGTGCTCGTACTCGAGCTCGACGGCTTTCGCTTGCGCAGCGCCGCGAGTGCCTTCGCGGTCTTCGCCGCGGTGTCGCGAACCTTCGCGTCGTCATCGTCTTTCGCCGCCGTATCGAGCGCGGCGAACGCGAGCTGCTTCGCGTCGTCGGCGGTACTGACGTCCATCGTCTTCTCGAGCGCGAGCGCGCAGACGCGTCGGATCGTCGCGTCGCTGTCGCGCTCCAAGCCTTCGGCGAGCCCGATCACCGCGCGCGGATCTTTCGATTTCGATAGCGCGAGTGCCGCGGCGAGCCGCACCTTGTAGACCGCGCCCGAGCTGCTCAGATCGTGGACGCTACTGTCGACATCGGCCGCCGCGCCGCGGGCCCAAAGGCCAAGCAAGCAAGCGGTTAGCACCGCCAGCGCGCGCGACATCTCGACCACAGTAACACGCGCACCGCGGAACGCGCGCAGCGCACATCTCCCACCTCGGAGTAGACTAGAGCGCGATGAGCGTGTGGGACGCCTTGCGAATGGTCGGTGCGATGGCACGCGTGACCGCGCCGTCGTTGGTCGACCTCGTGCGAGGCGATCTGGACCGCGCCACGGTCGACGAGCGCACGAAATGGTTCGGTCGCCGCATCGTCGAGTTGCTCGATATTCGACTCACCACACACGGCGCCGAGCGCGTGCCAGCCGATCGCTCGTACGTCTACATGTCGAATCATCAGAGCCACGTCGACATCCCGATCTTGTACGCGACGCTGCCCTCGCGAACGATCCGGATGATCGGCAAAGAGGAGCTGTTCAAGATCCCGCTGTGGGGCCGCGGGTTGCGCGCGGCCGAGTTCATCTCGGTCGATCGCAGCAATCACCAGCGTGCGATGCGGTCGATCGAGCGCGCCGGCCAGCTCGTCCGCGATGGGGTCAGCATCTACCTCGCGCCCGAAGGTACGCGCTCGCGCGATGGCTCGATCGGCCCGCTCAAGAAGGGCGGGTTCCACCTGGCGCAGGCCACCGGGGCGCCGATCGTACCGGTCGCGATCCGGGGAACCATCAACATCATGCCGCGTGGCTCGCGCTCCGCGGAGCCCGGGCAGTCCGTCGAGGTCACGATCGGGTCGCCAATTCCCG
>CAZDGY010000088.1:12074-12583 GCA_964504685.1 uncultured Kofleriaceae bacterium
CGTCGAAGGCCGTGATCTGGCCGATCTTATCGCCGAGGTCGAGGTTTTTCTGAGGCTCCACGTCGAGGGCCCCACTCGTGGCGCACGTGGCAACTGAATCGGGTATCCTTAGCCCGTGACCTGGGTCGTCCCCTTGGCGCTCGGGGGCTTCGCCGTCCTCTTGATGGCGATGTTCACGATGCTGCAGGCGCGTCGCCGCCACTCTTCGCACGTCGCTCCCGCGGCGGTCGTGGGGCCGCAGATCCTCATTCACGACATCAACGACGACCGCTGCACCGGCTGCGATGCCTGCGTCGCGGTGTGCCCTACGAACGTGCTCGACCTGGTCGCGAACAAGAGCCGCGTGTTGCGGTTCGAGGACTGCATCCAGTGCGAGGCGTGCATGTTCGCGTGCCCGACCGAGGCGCTCGTCATGTATCCCGAGGGTGGCGTGCCGCCGCCGCTCAAGATCCCCGAGATCGACGAGAACTTTCAGACGGTGGTGCCGGGGCAGTACTTGATCGGCGAGG
>CAZDGY010000089.1:0-12483 GCA_964504685.1 uncultured Kofleriaceae bacterium
CACCGCGCTACCGCCGGGCGAATTCGTCGATTGGCGCGACGGCACGCTCTACGATGGCGGCACGACCGCGACGCTGCCCGCTCCGCTCGACGAGCTGCCGCTGTTGCTCGTCGACGGCGCGGTGATCCCGATGCTCGATCCCACGATCGACACGCTCGCGGTCGAGACCTCGCCGACCGTGATCGGCCCGAGCGATGTCGCCGATGTCTATGATGTGGTCGTTGCGATCTCTCGCGCGACCGGCAGCGCTGCTTTCACGCTCGCCGATGGCAGCACGCTGTCGGCGCACTACGATGGCTCGCCGATCGCTTGCACGGGATGCACGGTGACGCCGATCGGGACTCGCGTGCAACGGGTTCAAGTCGACGCGACCGCCGATATTGCCGCCGGCGGCCTGAGCCTGCACTCGGTCGGCGTCACGCGCAGCCTGCGCTGGGACGTCTACGTGATCGACTAACCTGCGTCACTTACCGTTCACGGTGATCCGCCAGCCATCGTCGAGGACCTCGAGCTCGGCGGACACGACGAGCCCGTTCGGGCCGGAGAACGTGTACGTCGTGTGCTTCGTGATGTCGTCGTACTTGGTCGCGGTCGGTTGACCGAGCGAAGCGACGATCTGCGCGAGGATCTCGTCGCCGATCGCCTTGTCCTTGTCGAACGTGTACGCGAGCGAATAGTCGGTGACCTTTAGCTGCGCGTCCCAGTGGAGCTGCACGTTCGTCATCAAGCCGATCTCGGATTCCGGCAGGTCGAGCGACGCGTTGTCGCCGGCGGCGAAGTTGATGAGGTCCTTGTCGTTCGTGATCTGCTTCAGCTCGGCTGTGCTCTCGGCCTTGGTCTTGACCTTGATCGCGTCGGGGTAGGCCTTCGCGAGCTCGACGAGCTTCTTGCCGATGATCGGCATCGCGAGCACGCCGTCCTTGCCGAGTGCCTGGGCGAGCGGGAGGTACGGGACCACGCGGACGCGATAGCCGTCGATCTGGTCGTCGCCCTTGTCGATCTTGTCGGCCTGAGCGGACACCTTGATCTTGGCGTCGGGATCGAACCACGCGAGCGAGGTCTCGAGTCCGTCGCTCGCTTTCAGCGGCTTGCCCCATACCGCCTCGATCTGCTCGAGCTCGGGTGCGCTGATCGAGAATCCGAAGTTCTCGAGCTTGTCGTTCGCGGAGAACTGGTAGGCGAACTGCCGGCGCCAGCCGTGCGAATTCAAGTAGAGGAAGCCCGTCCAGCCATCAACTACGCCGTCCTCGATCTTGCCGGCGTGGATATGCTTCTGCGCCTCGGCGCGCGTCATGCCGAACGTGGCGCCCCCGAACACCGACGGGATCGACGGTCGAGGCTCGATCCTGAACGGCAGCGTCGATCCCGCGGGCGCGGCGGCACCGGTCGACTTGCAGTCGAACAAGTGCGCGAGCGTGGGCAGCTTCGCGGTGGGCGTTGGCGTCGTCGCAGCGGCCGGCGTGGGCGCGGGCTTCGCCGATTCGTCGCTGCGAACTTTCGCCGACGGCGCCGGAGCGGAACCAGACTTGTCGCCGGATCCTGACTTCGAGCACGCAGCGGCAACCACCAACACGAGGACGTGCTTGTGAGTCATGGCTGCGATGTTTCAGACATCGCGACGACGAAAGCCATCACATTCTCTCCGAGCTTCGTTCAGCGGATGAGCCTGATCCCGGTGCTGTGGAAGCAATCGTCGTCCTGGTACACGAACTCGACGCCGGGCGCGGCCACGAACCGCGTCAGCGTCTCGTCGAGGTTCCCGAGCGGGCCGTCGAGGCCGGTCTTTTGCCCGTCGTCGATCTCTGCGCCGAAGCCGCAGACCAGCGCATCGACGCGCGACATCGTCGTGCCGGGGCTCCACGTGCCGGGGTCGTCGCAATCCTTGGCGTGACCGGGCTTGGGGACGAGGCGCGCCCCCGCAGACGCGACGACGAGCGTGCGATGCCAGCAGTTCATCGCCGGCGTACCGGGCGAGTCCTCGAGGTCGAACGCGACGGTCTCGCCGACGTGGCGCACGAGGTACCGCGTCGTCTTCGACTCGGTCTTCGTCCACTTCGCCTCGTGGTCGGCGCGCTCGATTGTGGGCGTGCCGGTTGTCTCCTCGAGCGTCACGACCTCGGTGGCGCGGCTGCCGTCGATCACGAGCTCCGCGGTGCCGCGGGTCGCGTCCGGATCGGCGCGGCTGACCCTCAACGTGCGTTCGACGAACCGCTGCGTCCGCTCGGGCTTCGCCTCGACCTCGTCCGCGGCGCGATGCGCGATCGGAGCCGTCGCCGGTCGCGCGCACGCGGCAACGCCGATCCAGATCGCAGCGGAGCGCATCACGCCCACACGTCGTCGAGGAATCGGCGCAGCTCGCCGTCGAGCCGCGACGGCCGGATCCGCCACTCGGCGATCGAGCGCGCGGTGACGAGCCTTGCGTGAGCGAGCTCGCGTGCGATCCGGTCGGCATCGCTAAATGGATGGATCGGATCGGAGGGATGGCCGATCACGAGCGTCGGCTGCGACAGCGCGCGGCGCGCCTCGATCGGCGGTGCGACGCGGCCGAAGATCAACCCGTCGAGCACGGCGAGTGACGCGACCGGATCGCGCCGCAAGAAGTCGATCATGATGTCGACGACGTGGTGGGTACGCGGGATGTGTCGCGTGATCGCCGCGACCGCACCCATCGAGCGATGACTGACGCGGAGCGCTAGCGCGAGCGGCACGAACGCTCCGGCCGCGGCGGGGAGCGCGTTCTCGAGTACCGGCATCTCGAGCACGAGCGCGCGCACGCGCTCCGGCGCCGCGACCGCGGCCTCGAGCGAGACGTTCGCGCCGAGCGACGTCCCTCCGATCACGGCCTGATCGACGCCGAGGTGATCGAGCAGCGCGATCACGTCCTGCCCGAACTGCTGCATCGAATAGGCGGTCATGTCGTGCGGCTGGTCTGATGCGCCGTGGCCGAGCATGTCCATCGCGATCACGCGGTGGCCGGCGGCCGCGAGCGCCGGCCCGAGATGCGAGTACATCCGGCCGTCCATCAACAGGCCGTGAGTCATCACGATCACGCGGTCGCCTCGACCGTGCTCGCGATAGGCCAGGCGCCGCCCGCGATGGACGAAGCTCGGGACGGGTGCAACTTTGCGGCGGAACAGCGCCATGCGCGATGGTACCGAAAACGCCCGATGCGTGTCGTACGCGCACGCAGCACGCTTGATGAGCGCACGCGCACGCGGCGGCGGTTTCGAAAGTAGCTGGATCTATACGACTCGCTAGGCACGTGCGGTGCACTAACGCACCGACGCATGGGGTATACCGGCTCGCTGTCGAACACCCCGTACGAACGCATGCGATCGGCGCCCCGTCGGTCGCCGCGCTTCGGTCATCGGCGGTCCGCAGGCAATGGCGTCGGCACTGGCGAAGAGCTCCCGCTCCGCGCGGAGCTGTTTAGCGTCACGCAGCTCGAGCGTCACGCGCAGTTGCTCGCGGCGGCGCACGAGATCGGGCCTCGCACTTCGGACGATCGGCTGCTCGAGCGACTCGCCGCGAACGAGACCGTGCTCGCCGAGGCGTACAAGCTCGTCGCCGAGGCCGTGACTCGCGGCCGGCAGATCACGCCTGCCGCCGAGTGGTTCATCGACAACTACCATCTGATCGAAGATCAAATTCGAACCGCGAGGCGCCACCTGCCGCGCGGGTACAGTCGCGAGCTACCTCGGCTCGTGCTCGAACAGACGCCGCGCGTATACGATCTGGCGCTCGAGTTGATCTCGCACGCGCACGGTCGCGTCGATCTCGATGCACTGCGCGCGTTCGTGATGGCGTATCAGACGATTCGCCCGCTCTCGCTCGGCGAGCTGTGGGCGATCCCGATCATGCTACGGCTCGCGCTGATCGAGAACCTGCGCCGCGTGGTCACCGGGGTCACCGCGGGTCGACGCGATCGCGAGCTCGCCGGCATGTGGGCCGACAAGCTGCTCGACGTCACGCCCGACGATCCATCCAAGGTCGTCCTGGTGCTCGCGCAGCTGATCGCTGCCGACCCGCCGCTGAGCAATGCGTTCGTGTCGGAGCTCGCGACTCGATTGCAAGGCCAAGGCGCGGCGGCGGTGTTTCCGATGTCATGGCTCGAGCAACGGCTCGCCGAGCGTGGCCAGACGCTCGAGCACGGCTTCCAGCTCGCGAGTCAGAGCCAAGCCGCGGATCAGGTGACGATCGGCAACAGCATCGGCAGCCTGCGCTTCCTCGGTGCTACCGATTGGCGAGACTTCGTCGAGACGACGAGCGTGGTAGAGCGCGCGCTGCGCGACGATCCCGACGGTGTGTACCCGGAGATGGATTTCTCGACGCGCGATCGTTATCGCCACGTCGTCGAACAGCTCGGACGTCGAAGCGCGTTATCCGAGCTCGCGATCGCCGAAGCTGCAATCGACCTCGCCGCGAAGCAGCCGCCGGGACGAACGCGTCACGTCGGCTATTTTTTGATCGATCGGGGGCGGCGCGAGCTCGAACGCATCGCGAAGCAGCGCGCGCCTCGCGGCGACATTCGGCACCCCGGGTATCGTCGCTGGCGACTGCCGATCTATGTCGGCGCGATCGCTGCGTTGACCACCGCGTCTACGATCCTGGCCACGCTCGATGCGGACTCGACCGCGCTCGACTCGATCGGACGGATCGTCTGGCCGATCGTGATCGCGATCTGCGCGAGTCAGCTCGCGATCGGGATCGTGCACTGGGCCGCGATGCTGTTCGTATCGCCGACCTTGTTGCCCCGGCTCGACTTCGCAGGCGGAATTCCCGCCGAGCACCGCACGATCGTCGCGGTCCCGACGCTCTTGACCAGCGCTGCGACGGTCGACGACCTCGTCGATGCCCTCGAGGTCAGGTTCTTGGCCAATCGCGACGCGAACCTCGGCTTCGCGCTCCTGGGCGATCTGCGCGACGCCGACACCGAGCACGTCGCCGGCGACGACGAGATCATCGAGCATGCGCGCAGCGTGATCGAAGCGCTCAACGTGAAGTATCCGGATGCGAGCCGCGGCGGAGGCTTCTTCCTGTTCGTCCGCCCGCGCCGATGGAACCAGCGCGAAGGCGTGTGGATGGGGTGGGAGCGCAAGCGCGGCAAGCTCGAAGACTTCAACGCGATGCTGCGCGGGGAACCGGAGCGGTTCACGGCCTCGGTCGGCCCGACCGAACGGCTGCACGACGTCAAGTACGTCATCACGCTCGACAGCGATACCGAGCTGCCGCGCGACGCGGCTCGTTCGCTCGCCGGGACCCTCGCTCATCCACTGAATCGACCGGTATTCGACGAGAAGCTCGGTCGGGTCACCGATGGCTACGCGATCCTGCAACCGCGGGTCGGAATCACGCTCGACAGTGCACGGCAGACGCGATTCGCGCGGTTGTTCTCCGGCGACTCCGGAATCGATCCGTACACGCGCGCGGTATCCGACGTCTATCAGGACCTGTTCGGCGAGGGATCGTTCATCGGCAAGGGCATCTACGACGTCGACGCGGTACGCGAGGCGACCGCCGGCAAGTTCCCCGAGAACCGCGTGCTCAGTCACGACTTGCTCGAAGGCGCGTATGGCCGTTCGGGCCTGATCAGCGACGTGATCCTGTTCGAAGACTTCCCGGCGGCCCACGCTGCCGACGCGAGTCGACGTGCGCGCTGGATCCGCGGCGATTGGCAGATCGCCCGTTGGCTGTTTCGCCGCGTCCCCGGCGGCGAGTCGCGTTCGCCAAATCCGGTGTCGCGACTCTCGCAGTGGAAGATTCTCGACAACCTGCGGCGAAGCCTCGTGCCGATCGCGATCGGCGCGTTGTTCGTGATCGCGTGGACGATTCCCGGAACGGCATTGGCGTCGTTGCTCGTGATCGCGGCGACCCTGCTGTTGCCCGGTTTGCTTGCGTCGAGTGCCGCGCTATTGCGGCACCCCGGCGAGATATCGCTGCGTTCGCACGTCAGCGAGCATGGCCGACAGCTGGGGCGTCAGCTCACGCGCGATGTGTTCGCGCTGGTGTGCCTGCCGTACGACGCCGCGATCAGCGTGGCTTCGATCTGCCGCGCTTGCCTGCGAGTGCTGATCCTGCGGCGCAAGCTTCTCGAGTGGAAGACCGCCGCCGACGCGCAGCGCAGCGCGCGCACGACGATGTTCGGCGTCTACGCATCGATGTGGATCGCGCCGTTGGCCGCGCTCGCGATCGCCGGCGTGCTCGTTCGAACCGGCACGTTATGGCCAGCCGTTCCGGTGCTCGCGCTGTGGCTCGTCGCGCCGGCCTTGGTGTGGTGGGTCAGCCAGCCGATCGCGAAGCAGCGCTCGCGGTTGTCCGCAAGCGATCACATGTTTCTCCACGTGCTCGCCCGACGTACTTGGCGCTTCTTCGAAACCTACGTCACCGACGAGGACAACGATCTCCCGCCCGACAACCTTCAGGAAGATCCACCGGTCGGTGTCGCCCACCGTACGTCGCCGACGAACATCGGCCTATCGTTGCTATCCAATCTCGCAGCCTACGACTTCGGCTACATCGCGAGCGGCGAGCTGATCGCGCGGACCGCGCGTACATTCGCGACGCTCGACAAGCTGCAGCGCTACCGCGGACACTTCTACAACTGGTACGACACGCGCACCCTCGAGCCGCTGCGGCCGATGTATGTGTCGACGGTCGACAGCGGCAACCTGACTGCCCACCTCGCGACGCTCGCGAGCGGCCTGGTCGCGCTCGGCGACGATCGCGTGATTCGCGCGGCGCTGTTCTGCGGCCTGCGCGACACGCTCGCGGTGCTCGAGGAGGTCGGGGCCGACCCCATCGCCGTTGCGTCCGCGCGCGCGCTGCTCGAGCTCGGCCCGCTCACGTTGTCCACAGCGCGCGACGCGCTGATCCGCGTGTCGGCCGAAGCTCATCGCCTCGAGCTCCGGGTCGCCACCAAATCCAAGGAGCTCGGTTGGTGGGCGCACGCGTTCGACCAACAGTGCCAACAAGCGCTGTCCGAGCTCGAGCAGCTCGCACCGTGGCTAGCGCTCGGACCACCGCCAGCGCCGCTCGATCACGAGCTCCAGCGGCGGCTCGACGATGTCCCGACCCTCGCCGATATCGCACGACTCGAAGTCACGCTCGCGCCCGTGCTCGACAAAGAGCGAGCACGAGCGGCCGGCACCGCGTGGCTCGATCAACTGCGCAGCGCGGTGGCGCTCGCGTCGGAGCGCGCGACCGAACGGCTGACCGAGCTGCATCGACTCGCGGCGCATGCCACCGAGCTCGGCGACGCCGACTACGACCTGCTCTACGATCGCGGCCGACATCTGCTCGCGATCGGCTTCAACGTCGTCGACCGCCGACTCGACGCCGGCTATTACGATCTGCTCGCGTCGGAGGCTCGGCTCGCGAGCTACGTGGCGATCGCGCAGGGCAAGCTGCCGCAGGAGCATTGGTTCCACCTCGGGCGACTGCTCACGACGTCGGGCGGCGCTCCGGCGCTGCTGTCGTGGAGCGGCTCGATGTTCGAGTACTTGATGCCGCTGCTCGTGATGCCGACGTACGCGCGTACGCTGCTCGACTCGACCTATCACGTCGCGGTCAAGCGTCAGATCGAGTTCGGGCGCGAGCGCGGCGTGCCGTGGGGCGTCTCCGAATCCGGCTACAACAAGACCGACGCGCATCAGAACTATCAGTACCGCGCGTTCGGTGTGCCGGGCCTCGGCTTCAAGCGCGGCTTGGCCGACGACCTCGTGATCGCGCCGTACGCGTCGGTGATGGCGTTGATGGTCGAGCCCGACGCCGCCTGCGCGAACTTGCGCGCGCTCGCCGCCGATGACCGCGTCGGTGCGTGTGGCTTCTACGAGGCGGTCGACTACACCCCGACGCGGTTGCCGCCCGGCAAGTCGAGCGTGACCGTGCGCTCGTACATGGCGCATCACCACGGCATGTCGCTGCTCGCGCTGGACTATGCGCTCCAGGATCGACCGATGCAGCGGCGGTTCACCGCCGACCCCGCATTGCGCGCGACCGATCTGCTGCTCCAGGAACGGCTGCCTCGAACCGCCACGATCCATCCGCATCCGGCGGAAGTCTCGGCGGTGCGCACGACGTCGACCGATGGCGAGAACGATCTGCGCGTCTTCACCACGCCGACCACGGCGCAACCCGAGGTGCATCTGCTCTCAAACGGTAGCTATCACGTCGCGATCACGAATGCGGGAGGCGGCTACAGCCGATGGCGCGATCTAGCGATCACGCGCTGGCGCGAGGATCCCACGCGCGATTGTTGGGGCACGTTCTGCTACATCCGCGACGTCACCACCGATGCATTCTGGTCGGTCGCGCATCAACCGACACTCAAGTCGTCGACCAGCTACGAAGCGATCTTCTCGCAAGGTCGCGCGGAGTTCCGCCGGCGCGAGGACGAGCTCGACACCCACGTCGAGATCGCGGTGTGCCCCGAGGACGACATCGAGCTGCGCCAGGTCACGATCACGAACCTCGGCCGCAAACGCACGATCGAGCTAACCAGCTACGCCGAGGTCGTGCTCGCGCAACTCGCCGCCGACACCGCGCACCGTGCGTTCTCGAACTTGTTTGTCCAGACCGAAGTCGTCGACGCCGACCGGGCGATCCTGTGTACACGACGGCCGCGCTCGGCAAACGAGAAGCCGCCGTGGATGCTGCACCTGATTACCGTCCATGGCGCGAGTGCGCGCGAGACGTCGTACGAGACCGATCGCGCCGCATTTATCGGGCGTGGTCGTTCGCCGGTGGACCCGATCGCGATGCATCGACCTTCGCTCACGAACAGCAGCGGCTCCGTGCTCGATCCGATCGTCGCGATCCGCAACACCGTCGAGCTCGCAGCTGAAGAGACCGTGCAGCTTCACATCGTCACCGGCGTCGCCGAGACCCGCGACGGAGCGATGGCGCTGATCGAGAAGTATCGCGACCGTCATCTCGCGGAGCGCGTGCTCGAGCTGTCGTGGACGCAAAGCCAGGTCGTGCAACGCCGGCTCGAAGCGAGCAACACGGATACCCGGCTGTGGGAGCGGCTCGCCGGCTACGTCATCTATCTCAATCCGGCGCTGCGGGCGCCGCGCACGGTGATCGCGAGCAACCGGCTCGGCCAATCCGGTTTGTGGGCTTACGGCATCTCGGGCGATCTGCCGATCGCCCTGTTGCGCATCTCGTCATTCGAAAACATCGAGCTCGTGCGCCAACTGGTACGTGCGCACGCGTACTGGCGACTGAAGGGTCTGATCGTCGACTTGGTCGTGTGGAACGAGGATCCGTCGGGCTATCGCCAGAATCTCCAGGAGCAGGTCACCGGCGTGATCACCGCGCTTGGCGATGCGACGCTGATCGACAAGCCGGGCGGCATCTTCGTGCGCCGCAGCGATCAGATGTCTGACGCCGACGCCGTGCTGATTCAGACGCTAGCGCGCGTGATCATCAGCGACAGCGCGGGCACGTTAGCCGAGCAACTGGATCGCCGCGCGCGCGCCGAAGCGATCGTACCCGCCGCATGGCCGGCGACCCGCGAGCGCAAGCGCAACGATACCCCGGTCGCGCTCCCCGCTGTCCAGCGCCCGGATCTCACCGCGTTCAATGGCCACGGCGGCTTTACGCCCGACGGGCGCGAATACGTGATCGTCACACACCGGGATGCGCGCACGCCCGCGCCTTGGGTCAACGTGCTGGCGAACGAGTACTTCGGCACCGTCGTGAGCGAGAGCGGCAGCGCGTACACGTGGTGCGAGAACGCGAACGCGTATCGGCTGACACCGTGGGCGAACGATCCAGTCAGCGATCCGAGCGGTGAAGCGATCTACATCCGCGACGAGGATGACGGCAAGTTCTGGTCGCCGACGCCGCTGCCGGCGAGTGGCGCCGCGCCGTACACGACGCGCCACGGCTTCGGCTACAGCGTCTTCGAGACGGTCGAAGCTGGCATCGCGTCAGAGCTCAGCGTGTTCGTCGCGACCGATGCACCGGTGAAGCTACTCGTCCTCAAGCTACGCAACCGCTCGGCTCGAACCCGGAGGCTGTCGCTCACCGCGATGTTCGAGCTCGTGCTCGGTGCGCAGCGCGCCGCGAGCCTGCCGCACATCGTCACCGAGGTCGATCTCAAGACCGGCGCGTTGTTCGCGAAGAACCCGTACGCCGACGAGTTCGCGCCGCGCGTCGCGTTCCTCGAGTGCAGCGAGAGCCAGCGCACGGTGTCCGGCGATCGCGGAGAGGTGGTCGGACGCAACGGCCAGCTCGAACGACCTGCGGCGATGACCCGCGCGCGGCTATCCGGCCGAGTCGGCGCGGGGCTCGATCCGTGCCTCGCGATGCAAACGACGCTCGAGCTTGCGGAGAACGAGGAGCGAGAGATCGTGTTCGCGTTCGGCTCGGGGCGCGACCTCGCAGATGCCCGCTACATCGTCGGTCGGTTGCGCGGGCCAGCCGCCGCGCATAGCGCGCTCGAGGCGGTGTGGGCGTACTGGAATCGCACGCTCGGCGCGGTCAACGTCCAGACGCCCGATGCGAGCCTCAACTTCCTCGCGAACGGCTGGCTGCTCTATCAAGTGCTCGCGTCTCGGATGTGGGGACGCAGCGGGTTCTACCAATCCGGCGGAGCGTTCGGCTTCCGCGATCAGCTGCAAGACGGGTGCGCGTTGATCCACGCCGAGCCGAGCGTGCTGCGCGAACAGCTGATCCGCGCGGCGTCGCGCCAGTTTCCGCAAGGCGATGTTCAACACTGGTGGCATCCACCTCTCGGGCGCGGCGTGCGCACGCGAATCTCCGACGACTATTTGTGGTTGCCGGAGGCGGTGTGTCGCTACGTCGGCGCGATCGGTGACACCGGCATTCTCGACGAGGCCATCGAGTTCATCGATGGTCGTCCGGTCAATGTCGACGAGGACAGCTACTACGATCAGCCGACGCGGTCGATGGAGACCGCGACGCTCTACGAGCACTGCGTGCGTGCGATTCGCCACGGCTTGCGCTTCGGCGAGCACGGGCTGCCGTTGATGGGCACCGGCGATTGGAACGACGGCATGAACCTCGTCGGCGAGAAGGGGAAAGGCGAGAGCGTGTGGCTCGCGTTCTTCCTCTACGACGTGCTCGAGAAATTCGCGCTGCTGTCGCGCAAGCGCGGCGATGTCGCGTTCGCCGACACGTGTACCGCTGAAGCCTCGAAGCTGCGCGCGCAGATCCGCGAACAAGCCTGGGACGGCGCGTGGTATCGGCGTGCTTACTTCGACGATGGCGCTCCGCTCGGCTCCGCAAGCAACGTCGAATGCCAGATCGATTCACTGCCGCAGAGCTGGGCCGTCTTGTCTGGTGCCGGTGATCCGGATCGCGCTCGTCAGGGCCTCGACGCGGTCGACAAGCGCCTCGTCGATCGCAGCTTGCGCGTGATCAAGCTGTTCGACCCGCCGTTCGATCACTCGACGCTCGAGCCGGGCTACGTCAAAGGCTACGTCCCCGGCGTGCGCGAGAATGGCGGGCAATACACGCACGCGGCGGTGTGGGCGGTGATGGCGTTCGCGGCGGCGGGCGAAACCGCGCGCGCGTGGGAGCTGTTCGACCTGATCAACCCGATCCGCCACGGCAGCGACACCGCCGCGATCGCGACGTATATGGTCGAGCCTTACGTCGTCGCCGCCGACGTCTATACCAATCCACAGCACGCGGGGCGCGGCGGCTGGACCTGGTACACCGGCTCGGCGGGATGGATGTACCGGTTGATCGTCGAGTCGCTGCTCGGGATCCGACTCGACGTCGATCGCCTCCACGTCGCGCCGCATGTCCCTGCGGCGTGGAACGGCTTCGATGTCCACTACCGCTACCGCGAGACCGTGCACCACATCCACGTCAAGAACCTCGGCGGCGGCGGCTGCAAGGTCGTACGCGTCGTAACCGACGGCGCCGAGAGCCCGGACAAGACGATCCCGCTGCGCGACGATCGCCGAGAACACTGGGCGACGGTCGAAGTCGGCGGTTAGCAGGCGTGCAGCATGCCGGTCGCGACCGCGTCCATCAGTGCTGAGAACTGCGCCGCGCCGAACGACGAGCCGCTGGTAAGCCAGTCGTGATGACGTAGCTCGGGTGTCTGCTCGCGGTCGCTGTCCTGATAGTGACCGAGCACGTCGAGATGGTCGCCGAAACCGGCCCACACGAGCGCTCCCCACATCTGCGAGCGAATCGGCACGACGCCGTCGTTGCCGTCGACCACACCAGCGAATTCCTGTGCGCCTTTGAACGCCGCCGCAAGCGTCGTTTCGACTGATGGCTCATTCGCACTGACCGGAAGCGGCGCGCATGGATAGCGCTCCGTGCAATGCGACGTGATGCGATGAATCGCGGTGTACAGCGCGAGCGATAGTGCCTGCCACGGGTGACCGATCGTGCGAAGCCATTTCGTCGGCGACGGGGCCGGCGACATCGAGATCGTCGACTGGTACGCCACGCCCGGTCGATCTTCGAATCCGGCGGCCATGAGGTCCATTGCCTCCG
>CAZDGY010000090.1:0-12451 GCA_964504685.1 uncultured Kofleriaceae bacterium
TACAACAAGTGGGCGCTGCTCGGCGGCCTGCGCAGCTCGTCGCAGATGATGTCGTACGAAGTCGCGATGGGCTTGTCGTTGATGGGCGTGTTCGTGCTGACCGGTCACCTCGACCCCGGCGCGATCGTCGACCAAGGCGCGACCGCGACGATGTCGCCCGAGCACCAGTGGTCGCCGGCGCATCCGCTCAACTGGCTGTGGCTGTGGCAGCTGCCGGCGCTCGTGCTGTTCTTCACCGCCTCGATCGCGGAGACCAAGCGCGCGCCGTTCGACATCCCGGAAGGCGAGCCGGAGATCATCGGCTACTTCGTCGAGTACTCCGGCATGCGCTGGGGCATGTTCTTCCTCGCCGAGTTCATCGAGATCGTCTTCATCTCGGCGGTGATCGCGACCGTGTTCTTCGGCGGCTGGCAAGTGCCGTTCCTCGATCCAGATGGCTTCCGGTTCGGCGGCTACGTCGACATCATCAACGGCCACCACGTCTCGATCGGCGGTTTCTTGTTCGGCCTGCCGCACTGGGCGGTCGTGTCGGCGCAGTTCGCCGCGTTCGGGTTAAAGGTCGTGCTGTTGTCGATGTTCCAGCTGTTCATCCGCTGGACGTTGCCGCGGTTCCGCGCCGATCAGCTGATGAACCTCGGCTGGAAGCTGCTGCTGCCGCTCGCGCTCGCGAACGTTATGCTGACCGCGCTCGTTCGTCTCATCCTCATGCAGTTCGGGTGGTGATCATGTCAGCCGCACACGACGACCACGACGACGCTCCGACCCAAGGCCCGAAAGTGCTCTCGACGAAGGGCAAGAGCCGCACGCTGCAAGTGCATCGACCGGCACCGCAGGACGTGTCGTTTCTCGCCGCGACGTCGCAGGGCCTCGCGATCACGCTCAAGCACTTCGCGAAGAATTTCTTCACGCCGCTGCGCAAAGCTGCCGCACGTTCGAAAGCCGGCGCGCCGACCGAGAAGACCTGGAACGAGATCGAGACCGTCGAGTATCCGGACGAGAAGGTGACGTATCCGGAGCGGTTCCGCGGCCTCCATCGCTTGATGATGCGCGACGATGGCCAGGTTCGCTGCGTTGCCTGCATGTGCTGCCCGACGGTGTGCCCGGCGCACTGCATCACGATCGTTCCTGAAGAGAGCGACAGCAAATCGATCGAGAAGCGCCCGGCGATCTTCGAGATCGACGAGCTGCGCTGCGTGGTGTGCGGGTTATGCGTCGAAGCGTGCCCGTGCGACGCGATCCGGATGGATACGGGCGTGCACGCACACCCGGTCGAAGATCGCGCCGACGCGATCGAGACGAAAGAATCAATGCTCGCGCGCGGGATCAAATCGATCGCGAAGCAAGGCGGCGCAGGTCCTGACTGGCGCGGCCCGAGCGCGGGCTCGGGTCACGATCACTGATCGCAGTCAAGCGACGTTCGAAATCGGCCCGAAGAAATCCGGATCGCGCTGAGTGATCCGATTCGCTTTTTTTCGTTGACGGATCGAAACGCGATCCTTAGATTCATAAGCGAGCACCGACGGTCCGATGCGAGACCCGGGGTGAATCTGTCTCCTACAATAGCTATCCAGGGATCTGCCTCTGTTCTGGGTGTGCACGCCCGCTCGTCGGGAAGCCCAAAGGATTATGCGGAGCCCACCTACGCCAAGCGTAGGGGGTAGAAAACCCTACGGTCGGACGGTCGTGCTCATTTTGGGCGCAGTGGTTAATCGCCACTGCGCCCCGTTCCTATTTTCGGCCGCGATGATCCTCGCGGCCTGCGGCGACAATCTCCACCCGCCGACCGAGGTCAGCTCAGGTCGGATTACAGCGCAGATCTATTCCGACCCCGCACAGATCGTGCTGCGCGTCGATGGCGCGATCGCTTGGCAGACCGAGCGCGGCGGCGGCAATGCCGGGAGCGGCGCGCCGAACGGCTTCGCGGCGATCGGGCCGGTCGACGTCACGATCACGATGGAGTTCGGGTCGTTCGAGCTCACCGAAGCGACCAGCTCCGAAGTGTGGACCACGATCGACAAGCTCGGCGCGATCACGCCGACCGCGACCGGCGCGTCGTTCGAGCTCCGCAACGGCGACACGAAGGTCGGCACCGGCACGCTCGACTTCGACACCGCGCTGACCGCGGGACCGAATCCCGGCGCGGCGGGCTTTCCCGGTCACGTCCGGATCACGCTGTTCGCCGACACCGGCGATCGGATCTCGCTCGCCACGCCGTGCGGCGCGACCGAACACTTCGCCGGCCTCGGCGGACAATCGTACGATGTCGATCATCACGGCCAGACCGTTCCGCTGTGGGTGCAGGAAGACGGTATCGGGAAAGATCCGACCCCGGACGATCAGTACAGTGGCATCTGGTTCTTGACCGGTCGCCGGCACTCGACGCACTCGCCGCAACCGATGCTGCTGTCGTCGCAGGGCTACGCGCTCGCGGTCGATACGAATGCGCGCGCGGTGTTCGCGCTGTGCTCGGAGCAGCCGGATGTCGCGCGGTTCGAAGCGTGGGAGCCGACGCTCGACCTCAACGTGTTCATCGGCGACGGCGCGTCGCCGCGCGATGCGCTTGGCTTGATGGATGCGTGGGTTGGTAAGCCCGCGACGCCACCGGCGACCGTATTTGCGCCGTGGATCGACGCGATCATGGGCTCGGCGAGCGTTCGCCAGGTCGCCGGCGCGCTGCGTAGTAACGGCATTTCGTCGTCGGTGATCTGGACCGAAGACTGGCGCGGCGGCGGTGAAGGCACGACCGGCTACGCGATCACGGAGGACTGGCGCGTCGATCGCACGCTCTATCCGGACTTCGAACAGCTCGCGGCCGATCTTCACTCCGCTGGGTTCGCGTTCGCGACCTACAACAACACGTTCCTCGATTCGGCCGCGGACATCTACGCGGAGGCGACGGGCGACGGCTACGCGCTGCACGACGGCAACGGCGCGACCTACACGTTCATGGACGACACGTTCGCGCAGGGCTCGATGGTGGACCTCACGAACCCCGCCGCCGTCGCTTACACGAAGAGCGTGTACAGCGAAGGGGTCGCGCTCGGCGCCGATGGTT
The DNA here is from genome assembly GCA_964504685.1 of uncultured Kofleriaceae bacterium. GTDB lineage: Bacteria > Myxococcota_A > Polyangia > Haliangiales > Haliangiaceae > JABFXX01. The sequence goes on from CAZDGY010000090.1 coordinate 3,056, forward strand.
GGATGGCGGACTTCGGCGAATGGCAGCCGACCGATGCGACGTTGGCATCGGGCGAGAGCGCGCTTGCCGTTCACAACCGCTATCCGGTCGACTGGGCGCAGCTCAACCACGACTTGCTCGCAAGCGCGCCGGCCGGACGGCCCGCACCGATCTACTTCATGCGCTCGGCGTGGCTGCACTCGCAGCCGCTCGTCCAGGTGCTGTGGCCCGGAGATCAGCAAACCGACTTCTCCGACGGCGACGGCTTTCCGTCGGTCGTACCGATGGGCATTGGCCTCGGCGTCACCGGCTTTCCGTACTTCGGTAGCGACGTCGCCGGCTACATGAGCCAAGGCACCACCCCGACGACCGAGGAGCTGTTCTATCGCTGGGTCACGTTCGGCGCGCTGTCGCCGGTGATGCGCACCCATCACGGCCGCAGCGCAGAGCAGAACTTCCAGTGGCAACACGACGCGAGCTCGATCGCTCACTTCCGGCGCTGGGCTCGGTTCCACATGCAGCTCGCCGCATATCTCCAAGGCTCGATCGGCAGCTTCGAGCGAGATGGCTTGCCGCTGTTTCGCCTGACCGCGCTCGAGTACCCGGGCGAAGACTGGGCGTGGACCGCGACCGACGAGTACATGCTCGGCGATCGGATCTTGGTCGCGCCGGTCAACGTGCAGGGCGCGACGTCGCGTCCGGTACAGCTGCCGACCGGCACCTGGTATCCGCTGCTCGGCGGCGCGGCGACCTCGGGCGCGATCACCGCGAACGCCACGACGACCGAAATCCCCGCGTTCGTGCCTGCCGGCTCGTTACTCGTGCTCTACCCCGACGGCGTCGACTCGACGATCGACGCGACCGGCGTGGTCTCGCTGTCGACGATCGGCGGCGACCGCGAGGTCTGGCTCTACCCCGGCAGCGCCGACGATCCTGCGCGCGCCGGTTGGAACGATGCGGTGGGCGCCGCGGGCACCGCGCAGTGGACGTGGAGTGGCGGCGGCGCACTACCGACCGCCGCGACGTGGAACGGCGCCGCGGTCACGGTCACGCCCGGCGTCGGCTACGTCACGATCACGGTCGTCGGCGACGGCACGTTGCAGCTCGATAGCGGCGGCTCGCTCGTGATCGCGCGCGGCTTGCCGACCGCGAATGTCACGCTGCGCGTCTACGGCGGATAGGGCCGTTGCGCTTTTGTTCGAGTGGACCACGGCGACCCGCTGACCGTCTGCGTCGGCGAACGCGCGGTGCCCGAGGGCTGCCCGATCCACGCCGTGGTCGAGCACGGCAAGCTAGCGACCGGAGCACCACGCCGCGATGTCGTCGATCACGTGCGCGTCGACGTGCGCGGGTTTGCCGTAGTCGCTAGGCCCGGGCGGCCCTTCGCCGACGTTGAACGCGTGGGTCAGCCCCGGGTACGTATGAAACGTAACGTTCTTGTTGTGCCCGAGCGCGGTCTTCCAACGGGCGAAGTCGACGGTCGGCGAAACTTGGTAGTCGCGCTCGCCTTGCAGCACGAGGATCGGGATCGTCAGCTTCGCGGCGACCCGCTCGGGGTGGTAGTCGCGGACGTCGAGAAAATACGCGCCGGTAAACGCGTGCCCTCCGAACGGGTTTTCGATCGCATCATCCGGCTTGAGCTTCGGGTTGACGATCGCGGCTTTGAACTGCTCCGCCTTCGTGATCATCTCGTCGAGCTTCGGCTCGTTTGGCTCCATCGTCTTGAAGTAGCGCATCTGCATCAGGATCGAATCCTCGAGCGGCTGGGTCGAGCCGGCGAAGATCACCAGCCGCTTGATCGCGGGATCGGCCTTCGCGATCCGCGGTGCGAGGTTGCCGCCTTGGCTGTGACCGAGCAGCGCGATCCGCGACGCATCGACCTCGGGCTGCGCGCGCAACAGCGCGATCGCTGCGTGCGCCGCATCGTCGACCTCGTCCTTCTGCGTGCGCACACCTTCTGGATGCACGAGCGAGCGCTTGTCGTAGCGCAGCACCGCGATGCCGCGGCTCGCGAGTCCCCACGCGAGGTCGTGGAACACTTCGATAGAGCCCATCACCTCGTCGCGACTGCCGGGACCCGAACCGTGAACCAGCACGATCGCGGGCACATGCTGCGCACCCTTCGGCAGCGTCAGCGTTCCGGGCAATGCGGGATTGCCGATCGACACCTCGCGCTCTTCGAATGCATCCGGCGTGGCGTATGCCGGCGGTTGCCACGGCACCGGTAAGATCGACAGCCCGGCGATGTGGTGGTCGGACGAGAACACGACGCGCACCACGACCTTCTTCAACTCGAACGAAGTGGTCACCAACGCGATCGACATTCCGGACTCGAGCTTGACCTCGATACCGTCGACGGTCGCGAACGAGCCGAGCTGCTGTTGCATCTGCGCCCACAACAGCTCGAGCTTGTCGGGCGGCATCGCGCTGTGCATCGCATCGCTGAACGGCACGCTCGCACCAGCGAAATCGCGATGCACGAGCTTGTCGATGAACTCGCGTGCCCGCACATCGTCGCCCACGTCCCGAGCGGGCGCAGGCGCTGGTATCGCGACGATCGTCGGCGCCGGTGGGGCGGTTTTCGGAGCCGGCTGCGGAGCCGAGCCACAGGCGAGTAAGATCGAAAACGCGACCCTCTTCATCTTCTAACGAGCGAGCAAGCTGGACGGAATCACCAGCGCGTGGGTGACCGGCCCCGAGCTGATCGTGACCTGGGCGTAGTGCCGCGTACCGTTGTATTGCGGCATCGGGAACCGCGCGAACAGCCGGCGCACGCGCGGATCCTCTTGCAGCCGCCAGCCCTCGGCACGCTGCGACTGGAACGGTATCGTCGCGACGCCGATCGGCGCGACCGCAACCTCGACGCCCGGCGGCGCGCTCGCTCGAATATCGTCCTTCGACAGCTGGATCTCGATCGAGCCCTGCGCCTCGGGCATCGCATCGACGAGGCAACGCCAGTCGCCGATGCGTAGCTCGACAAACGACAGCCGGACCCAGCGCTTGAGCTCGCCCGCGGGTGGCGCAACCGGCACCGCGGTCGTCGGCGGCAGCGGGCCGGCCTCGTCGCGGCAGACGCCGTACGGCAGCTCGAGCACGAACGTCTTGTCGTCGATCTTCACCGCGAGCCAGGTGTCGGCGAGCGGGTCGTCGGGCCACGGCAGCGTCCATAGCCCGCGGTAGTGCCACCAACCGCCGGCGCCAGTCGCGCCGGTGAACACTTCGTCGGGTGTGGGAACCGCGTAGCGTCGGTCACCGGAGACCAACTCGACCCCGATCGCGCTCGCAGCTGGCAACTCGGCCCCGGCCTCTTTGCCTTCTTGTACCCGCGTGGCGAGCTGGAAGACGAGACCATCGCCGGTCGACATCAAGAGCGCCTGTAGCGGCTCGCCGTTCGCGTAGCGCGACGGCAGTGCATCGAACGTGATCGTGGACCAGCTTGTCGTCATCGGCAGAAGTGCCCGCTTCCAATCGGTGGGCAGCCGCGTAGTGCGAGGACGTCCATCGTCATCGCAACGCCGACGTGGATCAAGACCCCGCCCCAGATCGATCGCGTGCGCATCGCGAGCGTCCCGAGGATGAGGCCAGCGCCAATTGCCCCAACCGTCTCCGGCCACGGCTTGCCGTAGTGGATCATGCAATACGGCACGATCATCACGAAGATCGCGTTCGCGCCGAACGCGCGGCGCAGGCCCTGGAGCAAGAAGCCGCGGAAGAAGATCTCGAGCGCCAAGAACTGAGCCGCGTACGCCGCTTCCCACATCCACAGATCGGTGCCCGAGCGATTCGCCATCCGATAGAACGGATAAGTCTGGCGGAACATCTCGGTGCGCGACGCGAGGAACACCGCCGGCAGCACGCACAGGAACAGCGTCGCGTAGATCCACAGGTGCTTGAAGAACCCTCGCCCCGACACGTGATAGTCGCGGATGTGCTCGCCCGGCGTGACGAGCAAGACGCCCCACGGGATCACGACGTAACCGATCACGCGCCACGCCGACCACCAGACGAAGCTCTTGAGGATGTAGTACGGGTCGTGGCCGTGCGGCGGGAACACTTTTTGGAACGTCTCGTCGTCGCCGACGTACCACTGCACGGTGAGCCCGATCGCCGCGGTCACCATCACGAGCACGACGCGCCAGCTTGTCCGACCCGCTTCGTCCGGTTCTCGGACAGTCTCGCGATCGATCGCGCGCCACTGATCGATCGAGACCTTGCGCACCATCCGCGCTAGCCACGACGCGAGCCGCGCGGGTCGCGACTGCGGGAACACTACGGGCCTTTGGCCACCGCGGCGGCCGGCTTGCCGGGCGCGACCGGTTGCTTGCCGATCAGCTCGGCCGCCTTGCGCAGCCGACGCCGCGTGATCTCTTTGCCGATCGCCGCCATCGTCTCGAACAACGGCGGCGATGCCTTGCGCCCGGTCACCGCGAGCCGGAGCAACGTGAACGAGTGCTTCGTCTTCCAGCCGAGCGCCTCGGTCCACGCGCGACCGACTTCTTCGAGCATCGCGCCGCCCCAACCGACGTGCGCCTCGAACCGCTCGACGTAATCGAGCAACGCGGCGCCGACCGCAGCGGGCGCGACGTCGGGAACCGTCATGTCCGCGAGCACCGACGTGTAGTCGAGCTCGCCCGAGAACAAGTACTCGGTCGCCGGGATGAACTCGTCGAGCTTCTTGATCCGCTCGCGCACGAGCGGCATGATCTTGATCAGCTGCTCGCGATTGAGCCGCCACTTGATCAGCTCGTCGGCGAGTTGCTCGTACGACAGCTCGTGCAGGTACTGCTCGTTGAGCCAGGTCAGCTTCGCGAGATCGAACACCGGACCACCGAGCGAGATCCGATCCCACGAGAACGCCGCGATCATCTCGTCGAGCGTGAACTTTTCGCGGTCGCCGCCGAACGACCACCCCATCGTGCCTAGGAAGTTGAGCAGCGCCTGCGGCAACACGCCGATGTCTCGGTAGTAGTTGATCGAGACCGGGTGCTTGCGCTTGCTGATCTTGGTCTTGTCCTTGTCCGGGTTGCGGAGCAACGGCATGTGGATGAACTCCGGCGGATCCCAACCGAACGCCTTGTAGAGCAGCACGTGCTTCGGCGTCGACGAGATCCACTCCTCGGCGCGCACGACGTGCGAGATCTCCATCAGGTGATCGTCGACGACGTTCGCGAGGTGATACGTCGGCAGGCCGTCCGACTTCATCAGCACCTGATCGTCGAGGTCCTTGGCATCGCGCGACACGACGCCGCGCAGCTTGTCGACAAACTCGACCGGGCCCGCGACCGGAACCTTGAGCCGGATCACGTGTGACTCGCCCGTCGCCGCGCGCTTGCCGCCCTCGCCCGGATCGAGCTCGCGGCAATGGCGATCGTAGCCGAGCGTCTGCTTTGCGGCTTTTTGCACCGCGCGCACCTGCTCGAGTCGTTGCTCGGTGCAGAAGCAGCGATACGCCTCACCGCGCGCGAGCAAGATGTCCGCGTGCTCCTTGTAGATCGCGCTGCGCTCGCTTTGCCGATAAGGGGCAAACGGCCCCCCGACATCGGGCCCTTCGTCCCACGACAGGCCGACCCAGTGCAGCGCGTCGTAGATCATCTGCTCCGAGTCTGCGCGGGCGCGCGTCTGATCGGTGTCTTCGATGCGCAGCACGAACTTGCCGCCCTGCTGGCGCGCAAACACGTAGTCGAACAGCGCGATGTATGCGGTGCCAACGTGCGGATCACCGGTCGGCGATGGTGCGATCCGCACACGCACGGGCCGGTCGGCTGGTGCCATGGTGGGCCCTTGTAACATGGCGTGATAGCCTCAGGAAGATGCGCAGCCTGGGGCTCGTCGCGGTCGTCATTGCCTCTGGTTCCGCGAGCGCCGCGCCCATGCGCGTGTCCGGTACAGTCACGAGCGCGGTCGCGCGCTGGACCGCAGACGGCAGTCGGATCGTGACCGAATCGATCGTGCATACCGGCGACGGTGACGTTGCGGTCAGTCAGCTCGGCGGCACGGTCGATGGCCTCACGATGCGAACGTTCCCCGGGCTGTACATCTTGCAGCCCGGCATGGACGTCGAGGTCAGCGCCCATGGCGATGTCGATCTATCGATGCAGCCGCACGTCGTGGTCGACGACATCGTCGTCAAGTACACGCCGTACTTCGTGCGCACCGGCCCGACCAAGGCCGGCCACGACTTGTACTGGGAGTCCGGCTGCATCTTCGTGACGGTCGACTCCGACGGCACCAAGGAGATCGCGGGCGACGACGAGTTTCCGGTCGTCGACGCGTCGATCCAGACGTGGAACACCGACTGCTCATCGTGCTCGTACATGCAGGTCAAGAATCAGGGCAAGAGCGCGCAGCCGATGGAAGTCGGCAACGACGGCGTCAACCTGATCAAGTTCCGCGACTCGTCGTGGTGTCGGCCCGCGGTCGACGACGATCCGGCGCGCTGCTACCCCGATGCCGCCGCCGGCATCACCAGCGCGGTCTACATCGACGACGGCTCGAACTCGCGCGACGGCGCGATCATCGACGCCGATATCGAGATCAACGGCGTCGACTTCGCGATCTCGATCAACGGCACGACGCTCGGCACGCAATCGTGCGACGCGGAGCTGCAGAACACGCTGACCCACGAGGTCGGGCACCTCCACGGCCTCGCTCACACGTGCCAGACCCCGAACGATCCCGCGAACACCGACAACCTCGGCAACCCGGTGCCGCAATGCGGCGGCACGCTGCCGTCGGCGATCACCGAAGCGACGATGTATCCGTTCCAAGACTGCAGTGAGACCAAGAAGGAAACGCTCGAGACCGACGATATCAGCGGGATCTGCGAGACGTATCCCACGGCGATGGATCCGGGTACGTGCTCGCCGGTCAAGTTGCCGGGTGGCGGCTGCTGCAGCGCATCCGGTGATGGCAGCGGTGCGCTCGTGCTCGGTGGGCTCGTCGCCGGCGTGCTCGGCCGCCGGCGGCGCCGCCGCTAGTTCCCCAGATACGGCACGCCGTAGAAGTGAAGCTCGAGCGCGAACGACTCGGCGCGCTGTGCGAGGTCGATGCCTGCGGACACGCCGAGCGTCACGTGCCGAGTGAGCCACACGTCGACGACGCCGCGCGCCTCGACGAGCAACTGATCGCTCAGGATCGTCGTGCTGCAGCCCTTGCCGCTCACGCCGCCGACGCAGCCGGTATAGCCGTCCGGCAGCGTGACGTATCGCGAGAGACTGCGGTTCGCGACGACGAGCGAGCTGCCGACATCGAACGGGCCGGCCCGCGTGTGCACGCCCGCGATGCCGCCGACATCGAACGCGCTTCCGCTCTGACTGACCACTGGTGCGTTGCCATCGACCGTCGTCACTAGCGAGGGCGCGCGGTACGAGCCGGCGAACGCGAGCTCGAGCCCGGCCAGCCAATGCCGCCCGGTCAACCGCGCGCCGGTGCGATACCCCATCGCCCACATCGAGCCGCGCGGCATCGCTGCGTGGAAGGTCGAGCTGCCGGCGGCGTTGTACACCGTGCCTGCACTCGCGATCGCGGGTAGCTCGACGTGCTCGACGACGAACGCCGAGTTCATCGCCCATACGGAGAGCTCGGGCCAGCGATACGCCCATCCGCTGCCGAAGCTCGAGCACCGGGCGCGCCCGACGATGCTGCTGGTCTCGTGGCAATGGTGGCCCGCGGCCGCAAGCTTGGCTGCCGCGCACAGGATCGCAACTGCGAGCAGCGCGCGGGTCACGACGACCCTCGCGTCGGCAACGCGAGAGGCAGCCACTCCTCGCGATCGTCACGCGTGACGATGTGGCCGAGATCGACCTCGAGCCGCTCGAGCTCGCCGATCGCGGTGGTCTCGGGCACGTGATACTCGATGTGCTCCCAGCCTCGCCCATTCGCGTAGATCCGTGCCGCGACGATCTCGTGGTCCGGGTCGTACGGGATCAGCGCCACGCGCTCGCCGAAGCGATCGATGCCCGCGACGCGCAATTGCCGCAGGTCGATCAGCACGCTGTGGTCGCAACGATTGCCGAGATCGATCTCGATCACCGGCCCTTCGGCCTCGGTCGGCCACGCACTACGCACGCTGAGATCGATGCAACCGTAGGTGTGGTTCTCCCCGACGAGCGAACCCGGGTGATACGGCTCGGCACAGCCGGCTAGCACGGTCGCCCACCACAGTCGCATCGCGGTCAGCATGCGCCGGCTCGATCCGACGCGATCGTGAAGATCGAATGTCCGATTCGACGGGCTCGACGGCCGACCCCCGAAAACTCGACGTTTTCGGCGCCGGAGTTATTCTTAACGCATGAGCTCCGGGCAGGTATGCCCTTCGTGCGGCGTTGCGGTCGTGCCGGGTTACGTCAAGTGTCCGAAGTGCCACTCGCCGTTGCCGTTCGGCTCGGGTCGGCGCGTGCGTTCGACGATCGATCCCGGCGGGACGGCCGTGAAGACGCAGGAGGGTTTCCCGATCGGCGCGATCGCGATCGCGGTGCTCGTCGGTGGGGGCATCATCGCGTTCTTCGCGCTGCGCGGCGGCAGCGGCAAGACGGCCACACCGCCACCGCTACCTGCTGCGGGCGACCTCGGCCCGGTGACCCCGCCGACCGCACCGCCGCCGGTCGTGAGCCCATCCACGCCGACGCCGAACGTCGCACGACCGAACCCCGAGACCGCGGCAGCCCAGCTCGAGCAGTCGCTGAAGAAGCAGCACCTGTGGTCGACCGTGTCGGTCAGCAACGGTCGAGTCGAGATTCGCTCGGGCTCGTGCAACGACCCCGCGATGACCCACGAGCTCGGGCTCGCACACGGCGGGTTTCGCGCGGCCGGGCTGACGACGATCCGCTGCGTCGAGCAGACCGGTCACGTCGTGTTCGAGCACGATCTGTAGTTACCGCCCGACCCGATCAAGGCGTCGGTTGCAGCGCGGCGCCGTTTCGGCCAGAGAAGAACGTGTCGCGGAACGTCGTATAGACCGTGAGCTGCACGCATTGCAGCCTGACGTCGGCATCGGCGGTGCATGGCTCCTGGCCGTTGAGCGTGGGCTTGCCGACCAGCGCGATCCGCGACGACTGCGGACCGGTCGGCGTGATCCAGGCGTAGACGACCGAGCCGACATCGCGCGCGTCGATCGAGGCGTCGTCGTCCTTGTTGGCGGCGAGCGGCCGGCTGGTCTTCGAGAACTTCAGCACGCGAGCTCGGCGCGTGAGCTCTGTTCGCCGAGATACGACCAGCTCGACGAGAACGAGCTGGTCGTAGCAGCGCACGCGGTCAGAGAGACAGCCAGAGCGCCGATGGCGACGGTGTTCCGCATGCCGGTACGATGCGTCGGCTATCGCGCAGGTTAGTTAACGGCGCGTTGAGCAGTGTGAAGCGCGTGAATCGGCGAAGATGACAGCGATGTTGCAGCTGCCACCCCCGCCGAACTTGGCCGAG
>CAZDGY010000091.1:0-12172 GCA_964504685.1 uncultured Kofleriaceae bacterium
GAGGGTATTGCGGTGCGCTCCGGGCATCACTGCGCCCAGCCGATCCTGCGGCGGTTCGGGCTCGAAGCCACGGTGCGCGCTTCGCTTGCGCTCTACAACGTGTGCGAAGACGTCGACGCGCTGGTCGAGGCGCTGCACCGCCTGCAATCGGGCGCCAAATAGCTAATTTTTCTACGGGAGCGACGTCCGTCAAAACAGACGCTTGTCGGCCATAACGGTTTCCGCTATAACGGATACACGATGGTCGAGACGCTCACAGCCTCCGAAATCGCCGAGTTGCTCTCGCACGGTGCCGAGGTTGTCGACGTCCGAGACCCGGACGAATGGGCCGCCGGCCACATCCCGGGCGCTCGGTTGGTGCCGCTCGACGAGCTGCGCGCCGACGTCGAGGCCGCGCTGCCCCGTCACGACTCGATCGTGTTTGTGTGTGCACGCGGTGTCCGCAGCTTGTCCGCGGCCAAGCTCGCGGCACGCTTCGGCTATACCCACGTGTACAACCTCGACGGCGGTACCACCGCATGGGCGAAAGCCGGCTTGCCGATCGAAGCGACTGCTCGCGCCGCGGCGTGACTCGCATTCGCGTGGTCCGGCACCCGTCCACGCTTGTTTATGCGGGCGCAACGAGCAGTTCGCGTCGCGGATGTCTATTGCAGGCATGCGCTACATCATCGTCGCCCTCCTCCTAGCTCGAGCCGGTCACCGGCCCGGCTCGCGCATCCACGGCACGTCGGTCGACGCGGACAATCGCACGCTGTTCGAACAGGGCTACGTCAAGGTCGGCTACTCGCAGTTCGAGAACAACGAGCTGACCCCAGCCGAGTCCGAGCAAATGGCTCGGTCGGTCGCGGCCGAACGCCAGGCCTCGCTCGTCGTGGTCTACGACTCGTCGGCAGGCACCGCGACCGAGCAGGTCGACCACACGATCGATAACTCGAACGTCACGACCTGGACGACGACCGACGCCTACGGCAACCAGCGCTCGCACTCACGCACCGACGATAACTACGTGACGACGACCGAAAACGTCGACGTCGCGCGCTACAACTACACCGCGACGTTCTGGGCCAAGCTCAAGCCGACTCCATTCGGCGCATACATCGACGAGCTGACGCCGGCGCAGCGCGCGCAATTGCAGTGCAACACCGGGGTGCGCGTGCTCGACGTCATTCACGGCTCGCCGGCGTTCATCGCCGGCGTGATGCCAGGCGATTTGCTGCTCGCGCTCGACGGCGCGCCGATCGTCGATCGCCCGAGGCTGCAGCAAGCGGTGGCATCGCGCGTCGGTCAGACCGTGCACTTCGCCGGTATGCGCAACGGCGAGCCGATCGAGCTCGCGGTCACGCTCGCGCTAGGGCCCACCGCAGCTCGTTAGTGTTTCTTGCCGTTCGCGCGGCTGCGCTTCTTGCGCGCGCCCTCGCCGGACTTGCCGGCCTTGGCCTCGGCGCCGGTCGCGCCGAACATGCTGTCGACGCCGCGATCGGCGCACGCCCACAGCGAAATCACGATCGACAGATCGGCGAGCGCGCGCCGGCTCATCGATGCGGGAATGACGAGGCCGTAGGTCTCGCACACGAACCGTAGCTCGCGCAGAACGCGCGCGACCTCTTCGCGATTGACGTCGCCGTGCCAGTACACGACACGCGTGACGAGCAACTCGGCGTGGCGGCGCAAGAACTCGCCCATCGACAGCGGCTCGGCGATCCGTACCGACGGCGGCTTGCAGATCTCGAGCAGGTCCTCGAGATACTCGTTCCAGTGGCGAGCGAGCCGGCGATTCTCCGGCCGGCGCAGAAACTTCACGCGCTCGACCGAGAAGTCCGCTTTGACCGTGATCCGGAACCTCGGCGTAACCGCCATCAGGTCGAACAGCACCGGCGGCTTGTCTTTGACGTAATCGACGTCGTGATAGCGCCACCAGTTGCGCAGCTGAGGCCAAGTCCGCACCGATAGCAAAGGATCGTCGTTCGAATCGATCACGACGAACTGGCGATTCTCGGCGCGCACCACCGTGATCCAATGCGTCCACTCGTCGACGCACAACAACACCGGCGTCTGCTCGCGCAGGTACTTGACGAGCAGCTTGCGCGCGGCTTCGTCATCGCTGCGACGCTCGAGCACGAGGTCGCACTCGAATTCACGCGCGGCGCGGGCGAGCTGGATCTCGTTCGTGCCCGACCACCAGTGGGTGCGCGCGGTCGACGAGATCTGGTTGACGTCGACCATTCGGCCGAGCGCGAGCAAGGCGTGCTTGAGCGCGAACGGACCGCAGGTCCATTCATTCGGTTGCGGGTAGAACCCCGGCCCGGCGATACCCTCGGCCACGGCGTGACTCTAGCGTGTCTGAGCCGTGGTCGGCAGCGCCTGAGTACGTGCAGAATTGGCGATTTTCGTCAGTAATTACGAAGAGATCTCGGCCCAGTCCCAGCGCCGGCCGACCTGGACCGCTTCGCGTGGCAGGGCCTCGACCAACTTGGTCCATCGGCGCAGCGCGGATGCGTGCTCGCTGCTGTGCGCGGCGACGATCGCCGCCCGGATCAGGAACTCGCGCTGGAGCTCGAAGTGCTCGGGCGTCCAAGCGATCTCGCCGACGTCGAACGCGGCTCCGACCCTCGACGCGCGCTGTTCGAGCCAGCGCACCAGCTCGGCTTCCCACCTCGAAGCGGCGAGGGGTCTCGCGGCCGTCGCGATCGCGGCGAGCATCTCCGACGCGACCTCGACCGATACCATGAGCTCCGAGCTCGGGCCGACGCGGTGGTTCGACAGCACGACCATGCGCCCGGACCCTACGCGCCGGGTATGACAGTCGAGTGAAATCGCGGCCCCAACTGGGGACGGTGTTCACTTTGACAACCGCCGGTTGTCAAAGTTGTCAAAGTTGTCAAAGTGAACACCGTCCCCGGCTAAGTGCCGACGATCGTGACCGATAGCTTGCGCTCGTGCGGCGCCGTCCGGTGCTCCCACAGGTAGAGGCCTTGCCAGGTGCCGAGCGATAGCGCAGCGCGGTCGAACGGCACGCCGATCGAGGTTTGGGTCAAGACGCTACGCACGTGCGCTGGCATGTCGTCCGGGCCTTCGGCGTCGTGCTCGAACAGCGGATCGCCATCCGGCACGAGCCGCGCCGCGAAGCTCTCCAGGTCGCGGCGCACCGATGGATCGGCGTTCTCGCAAATGATCAGAGATGCACTCGTGTGATGCACGAACACGGTCGCGAGCCCGAGTTGCGCGCCCGATTGCTTCACCGCGTCTGCGACGGCGCTCGTGATGTCGTACGTGCCGCGGCCGCGAGTCGCCACAACCAGGTCGTGCCGAGTGAGCATGGAGTGGTTGTGACATACTACGCCCGTGATCCGACGCTCGCTGCGGTATGTCGAGGAGCTGTCGGAGGTGGTCAAGCGCCAGCTCTCGCTCGCATACAGCGCGAAGGATCTGATCGCGTTCGGCCTGCGCGACCGCCTGCGCGAGGGCTACACCGCGCGCGACTTTCGCGCCGACGTGCTTGCCGCGCTCGTGGTCGGCGTGGTCGCGCTGCCGTTGTCGATGGCGCTCGCGATCGCGTGCGACCTGCCGCCGCAGCACGGCTTGTACACCGCGATCATCGCGGGCGTCGTGTGCTCGCTGCTCGGCGGCACGCGCTTTCAGGTTACCGGACCGACCGCGGCGTTCGTGGTCGTGTTGCTCCCGATCGTCCACAAGTTCGGGCTCGGCGGGCTGCTCGTCGCGGGTCTCATGGCCGGCGTGATCTTGCTCGCGATGGGGCTCGCCCGACTCGGCAAGCTGATGCAGTTTGTCCCGCATCCGGTGACCAGCGGTTTCACGATGGGCATCGCCGTCGTGATCGCGTTGCTCCAGCTCAAGGACGTGTTCGGCGTCGAGCCGGTCGCGGGCACGTTCCCTCACAGCGAAGGGACGATGGGGTTTCTCGGCGTGCTGTGGGACACGCGTGGCGCGATCAACTACTGGGATGTCGGGATCGCCGTGCTCACGGTGGGCCTGCTTCTCGGACTGCCGAAGATCGTCAAGCGCATCCCGGTGCCGCTGATCGCGCTGGTCGTGGTCGCTGGGCTCGTGGTGCTCGCGGGCGACGTGCTGCCTGCGGACTGGCACTTTCACGCGACGACGATCGGGTCGAAGTTCAGCTACGACCTCGGCGGCGGTCAGACCGGCCACGGCATTCCGCCGTTGCCTCCGCTGCCCGGCTTGCCGTGGAACGTCGCGGACACGGTGCACCCGGCGTTCACGCTCAACTACCACACGATCCGCGAGCTGTTGCCGTCGGCGTTCGCGATCGCGATGCTCGGCGCGATCGAATCGTTGATGTCGGCGGTGGTCGCCGATGGCATGGCCGGGACCCGCCACGATCCGAACGCGGAGCTGATCGCGCTCGGCATCGGCAACATCTTGTGCCCGTTCTTCGGCGGCATCGCCGCGACCGGCGCACTCGCCCGCACCGCGACGAACATCCGAGCCGGTGCTCGTTCGCCACTCGCTGCCACGATGCACGCGATCTTCGTGCTCGCGTGCACGATCGCGCTCGCGCCGCTCGTCTCGTATCTGCCGATGGCCGCGCTCGCAGGCCTGCTCATCATCGTCGCGCGCAACATGTCAGAGGCACGGCACTTCGTACGGCTCGTGCGGGTCGCGCCGAAACACGACGTGCTCGTGATGCTGACGTGCTTCGGGCTCACCGTCGTGTTCGACATGGTGATCGCGGTCACCGTCGGCGTGGTGCTCGCTGCGCTGCTGTTCATGCGGCGGATGTCGGTGCTCACGAATGTCGAGCTCGAGAGTCCGAGCGATCTGCGGATCCACGTGCCGCCGGGCATTCGCGTCTACGAGCTCGCCGGGCCGCTGTTCTTCGGCGCGGCAAAGAGCGCGATGGAAGCGCTGCACATCGCCGGCGACAAGGACCACACCTACATCCTCGAGATGCGCCACGTGCCGACGATGGATGCGACCGGCCTCGTGGCGCTCGAATCGGTGCTCGACCGACTTCGCCGCTCGAAGGTCAAAGTGATCTTCGCGGGCCTCACGCCGGAGGTCACCGACATCTTGGCGCGCGCCGGGATCCAGCGCGAGGTCGGCAAGATCGCGTACGCGCCCGATGTCGAGACCGCGGTGAGCATGGCGATCGTCCACGCGGCCCGCAGCGGGCTGGCGCCGGACACCTCGTCGGCGCAGATTCCGATCGCGAAACCCGATCAAACTCCCGTCCCCTGACTGCACGGATTCGATCTATGGTCCGCGCCATGGCGCGCGCCCTGTCGATCGCGATCGCGACATGCGCCTTGGGCGGCGCCGCGTTCGCGAGCCCGAAATCGGCCGCGCGCCGCAGCCATGCTCAGGCGAACAACATGCCCGCCGGGTTCACCTGGCCGCCGTCGAAAGCGATGGTCGCTGCAGGCAAGACCTGCGAAGCGCACCTCGACGAGCTCGGCATCGGCTGGCAAGCCGCGAAAGCGCAAGGCCACGTCGTCGATCCGATCACGCTCGCCGACTTCACGCTCGGCGGCATCAAGTACACCGCGCTCTACGACAAGTCGGGCAACAGCCCGACGCGTAGCGCCGCCGCAGGCGGTGCGGAGGTAAGCGACAAGCACGCGCCGGTGATGGATTGCCAGCTCGCGCTCGGGCTCGCGCAGGTCGGTCAGGTGCTGTTCGACCTCGGGGTGCGCGAGGTTCGATTCGGCAGCATCTATCGATGGAGCAAGGTGCGAGTCGGCGGCAAAACCAAGAACATGCTGTCGCGTCACGCGCTCGGGCTCGCGATGGACGTGGTGTCGTTCGTAGACGACACCGGCCGCGAGGCAGTCGTCGGCAAGGACTACAAGGCTGGTGACGAGCTGCTTCATGCGATCGAGCGCACGATCGACGCGACGCCGGGGTTTCGCGGTGTGCTCACGCCACAGAACGATCCGATCTCGCACAAGGATCACTTCCACATCGAAGCGAATCCTGATTATCGCAACTGATTTGCAAGTGCTTGCACCCCGGGTACGAGCAGCGTAGAGTCGTGATCGATGGCGAGCCGAGCCGAGCTCGATGAGATGCGAACCGCCGTGCGAGGCTCGGGCCTGCGCGCGACGCCGTCGCGGCTCGCCGTGCTCGAGTTGCTGCGCTCTAGCGATTCGGCGATGTCGCACGGTGATGTCGCCGATCGGCTCGCCGGCCAGGCGTGGGATCGCGCGACGATCTATCGCAACCTCACCGATCTCGCAGAAGCCGGCCTCGTGCGCCGCACCGACGTCGGCGATCACGTGTGGCGGTTCGAAGCGGTGTCGGCTCACGACGAATCGGCGCATCCGCATTTCGTGTGCACCGAGTGCGGCACGGTGGCGTGCTTGCCCGAGATCGAGCTCGCCGTACGACGGACCGCGCGGGCCGAGCGGCCCCTCGGCCCAGGGAGTCGGCCGTCCTTGATCCGCGGCGGACAGCCGAAAGATCGGTCGGCCTCGGGGCCGCCGCGAGCGGTCAAGCAGCGTCAGGTCGAGGTCCACGTGCGTGGCCTATGCGATGCCTGTATTTAACGTTCCTGGTCTGCGCGGGCTGCTCGCTTAACGACGACGTGCCCGCGCCGCTCGCGTCGAGCATCACGCCCGATCACGCGCCGCCGGGCGCGGTGGTGTCGATCGATGGCGACTACTTCTGCCAGCGTCCGGAGACCGGGCAAGAAGATCCGACTTGTGACACCACCGGAACGGTCGAGTTCGGTCAAACGCCAGCGACGCCGACGACGTGGAGCGATGTCGAGATCATGGTCGAGGTGCCCGAGGGCGGGTCGGGCGACGTCAGCGTCACCGTGACCGCGATGGGGCGGACGTCGAGCTCGCTCGACTTCACGATCGATTAGCCTAGATCGATTAGTTCCTACGGCGTGAAGTTGAACGGATACTCGACGACGATCGTCGCGCCGTTCGGCGGCGGCGGAAACCGCGCGGTCGAGATCACGGTCGCGATGCAATCGTCGACCTTGCCCTGTAGGCCTTCGCCGTGGCTCTGTACGACGCGGCCATCCGGCCCGATCGTGAACCGCACGCGCACCGCGCCCGCGAGCTTCGGATTGGCTTCGAGCGCGCTCTCGTAGCAAGCGCTCAGCTGGCGGAGATGCTCGTGCACGACATGGCGGATCACGTCTTGCGGCATCGCGGACGCTCCGACCGGCTCGCCAACGCGGACTTTCGGCCCGTTCGCGATGGGCTCGGCGACGGGGCCAACGCTGCCAACACCGGGCCCGCCTGTGTGCGCGTGCGCGAGCGCGTCGTCGAGCTGCGCTTTGGCCTCGGGTGTCATCTGGCCGTTGAGCACGTTGTCGGGTTTGCTCGGCGCGGGCGCGGGTGCGGTCACGGGTTCGACCGCGGCCACGGGCGTTGGCTCGGGCGCCTTCGGCGGCGTTGACGAATCGGTCCAGCAGCCGGCAGTTACCGCGACGACGACGAGACCACGCATGTCGTGCGTATGCCACCGCGCGTCCGGCGGATCAAGCGTGTCGATGTCACGGCGGCAAGACGCGGAAGCACGACTCGTACCACTGCACGCCGTAGCGCTCGTCGCGCTGGACGATCCACAGCGAGATTTCGGCACCGTTCGGCACGTCCTGGGCGCTCGGCGCGGTCCACGTCGTCGCGAGCGGCGCGGGATTGCCGGCGAGGTCGCGAGGTCCGCCGGTCGAGCCGGTCGAGAACTTACCGCCCGAGGCGATCCATTCGTAGGTCAGGCTCTCGGTGAACATTTCGGCGCCGCCGTCGGTGGTCGGCAAGAAATACTGTTCGTGCACGCCGTCGGGCTCGTTCGGGGTCAGCTCGACCTCCTCGCCGGGGGTGACCTGAAACGCCGTGCTCGGCCTGGGAAACTCCGGGAAGTGGCAATCGCCTGGGAACGGACAGTCATCGACGCAGCGGCCTAGCGGCAGCGGAAAGTCGGTGACGCCGTCGAGGATCGCGACCAGGCCCTGGCTGCCGGTGTCGCCGGGCGAGAAGCTCGTGTCGAGGTACGGGTTGTTGTTCGCGACGCGGTTCGACGGTACGCGCGCGGCGAGCTGCAGGGTCTTGAACGCGTACTGATCGAGGCTCGGATCGGCGTCGACCCCGCCGACCTCGAGTAGGACCTCGTAGTCGAGGCCTTGGAAGCCTTTGAGCGAGTCGCCGTTCAGCGTCGCGAGCACGACGTTGAGCAAGCGGCTGTCGGCCGGCACCTCGGCGCACATCTGCGGCTCGGGCATCGGGTTGAGCGGATCGCCGTCGGGGTCACTGATCACGCCGCTGCCGACCACGTACGACGGATCGTCGCAGCGATCGTTCGACGCCGACGGGCACAGCGTCATCGACCACCGCAGGTCGCGCTCGAAGCTCGGATCGGCGACCAGCGCGCATACGCGGGTCGGCAGCACTTGTGCGAGCAGCTGATCGGCGGGCGGCGGGTTCGATAGATCGACATCGATCACCTGCTCGGGCAACGTCGCCTCCATCGCGATCACGCGCAGATCGACGACGATGTCCGGATCTTCGAACTTCGTGCACGCACTCGCCGCCAGTGCCGCGATGATCGTTAGCTTCACCATGTGCCTTTGATTCCAACCGTCGGGAGGATCGGGAAGCTCGTGATCGGCGCCGACTGGCGATAGCGATAGTCGTACTGGATCGCCTCGACGTTCTGCTGATTGATCACGTTGATGATGTCGAGATAGACCCCGAAGCTCCAGTTCTGATAGAGCCAGTCCTTCTCGGCGCGCACGTCGAGCTGACTGAACGTCGGTAGCCGGATCGAACGCGCGGGACCGCGCACCGGTTCGTACGAGCCGGTGTCGGCGTTGTAGGTCGCGCCGATGATCGGCGTGTCGGGCCGACCACTCGCCAGCTGATAACGCGCGCCGAACTCGTAGCCCTTGCCCGGCTTCCAGCTCGCGACCGCGTTGAGCACGTGCGGCTCGTCGAACGCGGTCGGCTCCCACGCGTCGCTCGGTACGTTGCGCTGGGTCGACTTCGAAAACGTGTACGACAGCCAGCCGTAGAAGTGCGCGCTGAGCTGACGCTTGATGATCGCTTCGAGCCCGTACGAGTTCTCGAGGCCGGTGTTGTCGAAGTTGACGTACGTGACCGTGCCGTCGGGGTTGAGGTTCGCCGCGTCGGTAAACACGACCAGGTTGTAGCGATGGACGTAGTAGATCTCGCTGTCGATCGACCAGTACGCGTCGGGCTTCCACTCGTAGCCGACGCCGGTGTGGATCGCTTGCTCGAGCTGGACGTTGGTGTTGCCGAACCGGCGATCGAGCGCCTCGGGTTGCGGCGGCTCGGTGAAGTGACCGACGTATGCTTTGAGCGTCAGCGTCGGCGACAGCTTGTAGCGCGCGACCAGGCGCGGATCGACCGAGCTGCGATACTGGCCGTCGAGCACGTAGCCGTCGAACCGCACGCTGGTGACCAGGCGCAGCCGCGAGGTCAAATCGATGCCGAGATCGATGTAGGTGCCCAAGCCGAGCTCTTGCGAGCCGCGAAAGATCTGCGTCGGTGGAATGTCGATGCCGTTCGCGTTGACGAGGTTGTCGCCGAGCGGCAGCAGCGCTTGGTAGCTGGTCACGCGCGACAGCAAGTCGATGCCGGTGTCGATCACGAGGTACTTGTTGATCCGGCCGTTGACCCGCATGCGATACGACAGCGAGTTGTTGACGACGGCGATGCTCGTGAATGGGCCGGCGGCTTCCGCTTCGGCGCCGGTCGCGGTCACCGTGTCGATGCCAAACGCCGGTGAGATCGTCAGCTTGAGATCGCCGCCGAGCGAGCGCTTGTACGCGCCGATGATCCGGAAGAAGTCGATCGAGCTGTTGAGGTCGGTCGACGTCTGCGCCGCCGGATCGCGGTCGAGCACGTGGAGCGAATCGCTCGAGCCGATCACCATCAGCGACAGGTGGCCGTCGGCATGCAGGTTGTAGTCGAGCCGCGCTTGATAGTCGTAGTAGACCGGCGTGACGATTCGGGTCTCGCCGCCGCCGGCGGCCGGCAAGAACAGACCGAGGAAGACGTCGATGTACGATCGGCGGCCCGACACCGCGAACGTCAGATCCTTCGTGATCGGCGCGCGCAGGTAGCCGCCGGCGTCGATGAAGTCGACCTTCGCCGAGCCGTGCACGCCGTCGTCTTTGGTCTCGCGCGATTCGAGCGCGACGATGCCCCCGTGAAACCGGCCGAACCGGGCCGGAAAGCCGCCGGGGTACAGATCGATCGAATCGATCATCTCGGCGTTGAAGATCGACGGGCCGCCGAGGAAGTGAAACAGCGACGGCACTTCGTGACCGTCGAGGAAGATTCCGGTGTCGTCGGGGTTCGAGCCGCGGATCAGCAGCAAGCCGAGGCCGAACGGCGCACGCGCAATGCCGGGCAGCGTCTGGATCACGCGCAGTGGATCTTCGAACGTGCCGGGCACGCTCTGCAGCTCTTGGCGCTGCAGCGTGCGCTTCGTGACCTCGAGGGTCTCGCGCTCGCCTTCGACGATCGTCTCGTAGGGGTTGCCGCCTTTCGGCCGCATCCACAGCCGGACCTCGACTGCCTCGCCTTTCGCGAGCTCGATCGGCCGCGATAGCCGGTCGTATTTCTGATCGACCGCGAGCACGTTGTAGTGGCCGGGCGGGATGCCGTGGAAGTAGAACGAGCCGTCGTCGCCGCTGACCACGTCGACCCCGAGCTCGCTGATCGAGACGATCACACCGGCGATCTTGTTGCGCGTGCCGCGCTCGACCACGTAGCCCTTGAGCGTGACCGGTGTGGCCATTCGCCCTGCGTGATTCGGCGGGCCGAGGTGCTCGGTCGGCGGTGGCGGCAACGGCGGCGGCTCGGGCTCCTGCCGTTGCTCGATCACGAAGTTGATCGTGGTCTCGACCGTGATCGGCGCCGGCTTGCCGTCGATCTCCGCGGGGTCGAACACGTACTGCATCGCGGCGGCGACCGCGGCTTCGTCGAAGCCGTCGCCGACGTGGTCGACGGTCGGGACCTGCCCCCGACCGGCAGCACCGCCGGATGGCGGTGCGGTTCCATCGACGACATCGACCGAGCTGACCGCGCCGGCGGCGTCGATGTGGATGCGGACTTTCACCTTCGCGGTCTTGCCTGCGGCGAGTGCGGCCGGCGGGTACTCGGGCGCGACCGCCTGCAGTAGCTTCGGCGATTTCGTGACCACGCCGATCAGCTTCGGCGGCGGCGCCGGATCGGGCGCACGCACGCCATCGTCCGCGCGCGCGACGGCGCACAGCGCGACCAGCGCCACGACGACGCGGGCTACGCCCGCGGCGGAAGCACCGCCGAAGGGCGGCGCGGTTGCGTCGCCGACCCGAAACATTGGCGCGAGTATACGCACAGCGGTCGCACCACCGGGGCCGCCGGAGTAAGGTCCGTGGCGATGCGCACGTTCGTCGTCCTCGCCGCCGCGCTCGCCGCGTGTGGCTCGCCCGCGAAACCGCCGGTTGCCCCGGTCCCGGACCATCCCGTCGCCGTCGCGCCACCACCGCCGCCTGCCGCCCCGCCGGTGCCGACGTTTCCCGGAGTGCCCCACAACCCGACCGGCGATCAGCTCGCGTGGGTGATCGACAAGATCGCGAACTCGGGCGGCCAGCTGACGATCGACGACGTCAACGCGCACTTCTCGCCGCAGTTTCTCGACAACGTCAGCGCCGACAAGGTCGTCGAGCTGCTGCCGACGATGGCCGCTCAGCTCGGCGCGATCGCGATCGACAGCGTCGAGCAGCCAGCCGAAGGCATCATCGCGCACGCGAAGACTGCCGCGGGCCCGATCGACTTCAAGCTCGCGCTCGATCCCGCGACCGGCAAGATCGCGGGGCTCGTCATCGAAGAGAACACCGGGCCGCCGCCGACGTCGTACGACGAGGCGATCGCGCAGCTCAAAGCGCTCGCACCGCACGCCCAGCTGCTCGTCGCCGAGATCGACGCGAAGGGCGCTTGCAAGCCGCTGCACGCGCTCGCCGCAACCGACGAGCTCGCGATCGGCTCGGCGTTCAAGCTCTACGTGCTACTCGGGCTCGCCGATCGGATCATCGCCGGCAAGCAAACGTGGGACGACTCGATCCCGGTCCACGACGAGTGGAAGAGCTTGGCGTCGGGCGTGACCCAGAAAGACGACGCCGGCACGAAGTTGACGATCCGCGAGCTCGCCGATCGGATGATCTCGATCA
>CAZDGY010000092.1:0-12166 GCA_964504685.1 uncultured Kofleriaceae bacterium
TCGCGCTGCCGGCCTGACCGAGCAAGTCACGACCCTCGAGCATCGCCGGCAGCGCGAGCGCCTGGATCGGCGTAATCTCGCGATACTCGAGCTGCGCGAGGTTGTCGAGCCACTGTTTCGCGAGGCCCAGGGTCGAGAACGACAGGTCGGTCACGGCGGTCAGCTAGACTACCAGGCGTGGACCCGGCAGCCCGCGATGCGTTCATCTGGTTCACCCACCAGCCGACGTCCACCGCCTGGCTCAAGCGCGAGCTCGCGGCCAAACGGCCCGATCTGCGGTTCGCGTTCTACCGCCCAGGCCTGACTACGTTCAAGTCTATCGACCCGAGCCGGGCCGACGAGGCGACCGGCAGCTCGTTCGCTCGCGCGTACGGCCACTCGCTCGGCCGCGCGGCCTCGGTCGACGAAGCGCTCGCGCTTGCCGGCTCGCTGCCCGCGACGCGCCTGCACGTGTTCGAGCGCGATCCCGACCGCCCGGCCGACGAGCGCGACGCTGCGATCGCAGGGACCCGCGCCGCTGCCCTCGACGCCGCGGTGCGCGCCGCCGCGCCTGATCGATTTTCGCCCGACGCGCTCGCCAACGTTGGCGACATCGTGCTCGACGTGATCGTCGCGCCGGCCGAGGAACCCGACGACGGCATATTCATCGGCTGGCATCGCCACGACGCCTCGCATGGACCATTGCCCGGCGGTGTGCCGCACGTCGCGATTCCAGCCGCCGCGCCATCGCGCGCATGGGCAAAGATCGAGGAGGCGATTCGCTGGTCCGGTCTCGTGCCACGCGCCGGCGAATCAGCAGTCGAGCTCGGCTCGGCGCCCGGAGGTGCGAGCTTCGCGTTGCTCGAGCGCGGCCTGAACGTGCACGGCGTCGATCCGGGCGCGATGGATCCGCGCGTGCTCGGCTACGTCGGCGCGACCGGCAATCGCTTCACGCATCACGCCTTGCCCGCCGCCGAGGTCGCGCGCAACGACCTGCCCCGCACCTACGCGTGGCTCGCGAGCGACGTCAACCTCGCACCGATGGTCGCGCTCAAGTACGTCGAGCGGTTCGTGGCACTCGCACACGGCGGCCTGCGCGGCGCGTTCATCACGCTCAAGCTCAACGACGACGGCGTGTTCGAAGCGCTGCCGCGACTCGCAGCGCGCATCGCGAAGCTCGGTGCGGCGCGCGTTCGCTATACGCAGTTACCGAGCCATCGCAGCGAGATCGTCGCGATCCTCGACTGGTAACCGCTCACTTCATGCCGTCGACGACCAGCTGCGCGCCCGCCTTCATCAGCGTCGGATCGATGTCCCACGAGTCGCCGTGGTGATAACCCTGGTTGTCGTTCCAGCTCTTTGCCGATTGGATCTGCGTGTAGATCGCCATCATGTGGCCTTCGCCCATGCCTTGATCCGCGTTCGGCGGCTGCGTGCCGCCCTCGTTCGTCACGAAGTCGATCCGACCGCGAAAGTTCCAGTCCGACACGGTCATCGCGAGGCTGCTGTCGTCGAGCGACGAGTCGCGCGAGTCATTTGCCATGTTCACGCACGCGGTGGTCATGGCGACGTAGTTGATCACGCTGTTGTACGCGCTACCGGCCGCGGTGGGTGCCATCACGGTCGGTACGCGACAGTTGTTCGTCGTGCTCGTGCCGCAAAACGGATCGTCGTTGCCGTAGCTCGAATTCGCGTTGCCGGTGCACGCGGATGCATCTTCGTCGCAGTGCCCCTCGGAGGTGTGAACGCGACCGCAGCCGGCGTTGACGTCCCAGAATCCGGGCCCGCCGATCAGCATCTGGTAGTCGATGATCGAATCGAGGCCGTACCAGACGTGGGCACCGAACGTGGCGGCAGTGCCCATGCTGCTGCCGACGGTGCCGAGCTTCTGACCCTGCGCGAAGTTATCTTTGACCCATTGGATGACCGCGGCTGGGCGCGCCGCTTGACCGCGCGTACTCGTCGGAGTCGCGTCTTTGCGCGTGAACCAACCGCCGCCGGCGAGGATGTTCGGTGTGCCCTTTTCCCAGCCGAGCGAAACGGTCTTGAGGTCGCTCAGCATCTGGATCTGCAGATCGAACGGATTGAATACTGACGTGCCGCCATCGCCGGCGTGGGTGAGCACGACGTCGGTGCCATCGGGCGTGAACACGATGTGGCCGCCCATACCGTCGACGACGAACGCGAGCGCCTGCATCTGATCGCCGCGCGCGGACATCGTCGGGCCCGCGGCGCTCGACAGCCCGAACGTGCAGGTCGTCCAGTCAGAGCACGGCGTCGCGCACGAATACGCGACCGCATCGCCGACGACCTGCGTGGTGTAAGCGGCGTTGAGGTTCACCGTGTTCGTGACTTGGCAGAACTGGAGTTGGGGCAGCGCGACCGCGCCGGCATCGGGCAACACGTCGCTACCGCCGGCGAGGTCGCTGCCGACGCTGTCGATCGAACCGTCGCCGTTCGCCGCCGGGTTGGAGTGACACGCCGCGAGTGCCGTGATCGCGATCGATAAGCGGAAAGCCATGCTGCCGGTAACAGCAAGCGCCGCGCCACGCTGGGCGGGCTCTGCAAGAGGCCGCGTGGAACCTACACTTCCAGAATCCGCCGACGATGCCGACCGCGGTGGTACCTCGAAGTCCCCGGGTCAGCGCGAGCGATAGCTGAAGTGATGCTGGTGCATCCGGCGCAGAAACCGATCGTCGATCGTGAGCCCGGAGGCGCTGCCGAGCACCGCGTCGATCCCGCAGCGCGGGCACAGCGCGGTCTGATTCGCGTCGGTCCAGGCGGTGACATCTGCGATCTTGAACGTCCGGAAGCAGAAGAAGCAGCCGCACAGCGCGCTGCTGTCCAGCTCTGCGCGGTGCTTCGATGCGTGCTTGTGGGCTTCGATATAGACCGCTGCAGCGGCGGTCGCGGTGGCGGTGGCGATGGTCATGGGTAACCGACGGGCAACACCGACGGCATCTCCACATGTACCACGCCGATCGATCATGCCCTCGAACTAACGTCTTGGCACGGACACCTGCACGCCGAAGGACGCCTACTTGACGGTGTTAGGCGACCACTGCAGCGAATCGATCTTCAAGCCGGCGAGCGAGACGTGCGTCGTGTTCTCGCTCGGCTTCGAGATGTCGACGTCGCCGGTGTCCGCACCGGTCACCGTCACCGAGTTGTTACCGAGCGCCGCATGCATCTCGTTGGATTGCAGCTCGACCCGGCCGCCGCCATCGGTATGGCCGTGGAGATCGCCGAGCACGGTGGCTTCCTTGTCGGCCTTCGCGAGCGTGAGATCCGCAGACGCGGACGTCTTCGAGTACTCGATCGCCTTGGTGAACATGTCGGTGAAGCTCGCCGACCGCGGCTCGGCTCCGATATCCTTGTTCTCGCGCTTTTCGCGATCCGCGGCGCTCTTGTTCGCGTCTTGGCGCTCGTGCTTCGCGACGTCCTTCTGCCACGAGGCGTGCTTCTTCTCGAGCCACTCCTCGTTGTCGCGCGCTTCCTTCTCGGCCTTGAGCTCGGCCTTGGTCGGCGCCGCCGGATGACTGCTGCCGCCTTGCGCTTGGCCGCCGCTCGGAGCGGTCGCGGTCGTCGACCCATCCGCGCTCGTCGTGCCGGCCGCTTGCTCGGGCTCCGCCGCCGGCATGCCGGAGCGAACGTAGTCCATGATCTCTTGGATCAGCGCGTTGACGTTGAGCGACAGCGGCTTGCCCTTGCCGACGATGTACTTGTTGAGGTTGAGGTCGAGCAGGTGGAACAAGCCACCGACGCGCAGACGGACGATGCCCTCGGTGCCCTTGGTCTCGAGGTCAGCACCCTTGCTGGTCAGCCACGCTGGGTCGTTGAGCACCGGCATGATGCGCAGGTTCGTTGCACTGGTCAGCTTGTGTTGCCGAACCTGGACGTTGAGGTTGATGGTTGCGTTTGCGGGGATGCTCGCGTGCAGCATGCCGCGGCCGTACAGGCCGGGAACGAGCGGCGTGCTCGTGTGGATGTCTGCGTTCGTGATCGCGCTGGCGACGTCCTCGGCAACTGCGGTCGTGTGATCGTGGCTCGCGAGCGCGTCGGCGTTCGGACGCGGTGCGGCGGTGTGAGCTGACGTGCCGACACCCGATGCCGCGGTCGGCGTGGTGACCGGAGCCACTGCGCCGGCTTTCGCGGTGGCGACACCGGTCGTCCGGCTGCCCTCGCCGCTCGCGAACACGTTCGCGACGTTGACCATGGTCGGATTGCCGGCGGCGTCGAGCGTGATGTGCGCCGCGCCGGTGCGCACCGTGGCGTCGCCCTGCAGCACCGTGCCGCCACCATCGGACGAGAACTGGCCGTGGATGAACAGCGACGTCGCCGAGACCTCGCGCGGCTTCTTGTCGGCGCCGAGCGTGAGCTGTGCGCCGTCGAGCTCGATCTGCGCGCCCTTCGCAGTGTAGACGTTGCCCGCGTTGTCGGTGATGTGCAGGGTGCCGCTCGCGTTGAGCCTTCCTGCGGTCGCGGTGTAGCCGCCACCGGGGGTCGCGGTCATCTCGAGATTGGTCGCACCGGCGTTGAGATCGCTGCCCTTCAACATCGCGAGCACGCCCGCGAGCGCCGGCGGCATGCTCTTCTGCACGCTCGGATCGAGCAACGATTGCAGCTTCGTGGCGTCACCGAACACTTGGATGTTCGTGAGGCCCGCTGCGTCGCCCTTGACGTTCCCGTGGCCACCGAGCGCATGCAGGCTCGCGGCGAGCGTGCCCTTCGCATCTTTGAGCTCGACCGCGAGCGCATCGAACGACACGTGATCGCCGTCGCTGCGCGCGCCGGTCACGCTGGCGACGAGCTCACCCTGCGGCACGTGGAGATGGGTCGAGATGTCGCCGGTGCCGATCACCTTGCCGGCGTGCGACGTCAGGGCGATGTCGTCCGCCTCGACCGTGCCGTCGGCTTTGATCTCGCTGCCGTAGTGCTCGATCATGTGGAACGCGGTAGCGATCGGCGGCGGCAGCTCGGCGATGTGCTTGCGCACGCCGGCGAACAAATGGGCGACCTCGTGGGTATCGCCATCGATCAACAGCTTCTTCGCCTTGATCCCGAAGTCGTTGCCGGTGGCGGCGAACGAATCGTGCGACCCCTCGATCACGACGTGCGCGACCGGCTTGCCCTTGGCATCGGCGAGCTTTGCATCGAACGTCGCGAAATCGAGCTGGTTCTCGTGCTTGCCGAGCACCGTGCGGAACCCGGTCATCGAGATGTTCGCCTTCGCGGCGCCGTCGACTTCGAAGTTCGCCTGGACGTCGTGCGCAGTTCCGACCTCGTTGCCGGCTTTGTCGGTTCCCGCCGTGACGTTGTTCAACGTCAGCGAGCCGCCAGCCTGCGCGTAGAACCTACGGATGAACAAGAACGCCGACTTCACCGCCTCGGGCAGCGAGCTGGCCTTGGTGTCGAGTGTGCCGAGCAACGCCGCGAGGCTCGCGTCGTCGCCGTGCGCGTCGATCTGGTTCGCATGGAACCGCGTCGTACCTGCCGGCGCGTTGCCCGGAGACGAACCTCCGCTGATCGCGAGCGACGCGGCTTGTTTGCCGGCGTGGTCGCGCAGCTGCGCGGAGAACTTCGAGAACGAGATGTCGCCTTGGTCGCCGCCTTTGAACGCGCTGAGCTTGAGCACGACCGAGCCGCTGGAGCCGGCGTCGAGCTGCGCGTCGAAGTCGCCGGTGAACTCCAGCTCCGGCTTGCCGGCGCGCTTGATCGTCGTCATGTCGAGCGATCCGGAGATCTCGCCGGTCACGCCGAGCTCGCGAATCGCCTGCATCGCACCACGCACCGCGGTCGGCATGTGATCGACGATGTCGGAGCCGGCCTTCACCAACTGCGCGACGTTGCCGTGCGCGGTGAGGTGACCGATGTGGCCCTTCTTCTTCGCACCGTCGACGCCGACGCTCGCGTTGTCGAGCTCGAGCGCCGCGATCGCTTGGTTCTGGTGATCGTGCAGCGACATCGTCAGCTTGTTGAACGCGCTGTTCAGCTCGAGACCCTTCGTCACGTCTTGCTGTTGCGCGACCAAGCCATCGATTTTGATGTCGAACACGCCGAGCGACGGGAGGTCGAAGTGGCCGGCGAAGTCGCCACGACCAGCGACCACGCCTGGCACCGACGACGCCGTGATGTTGTGCGCGGTGATCGTGCCGCTCGCGCTCGGCGTCAGGCCGACGCTCGTGACCAGCGCGATCGCGTCTTTCACGCTCGCGCGATGGGCGAGCTGTGGGTTCGACAGCAGGGTTTGAACGAGCGAAGGATCGCCGGTGATGACGAGCGTCTGGATCGATGCTCCGCCGCCGACGCCGCCGCCCGTGGTCGCGCCGGCTGCATTGAAGCCATCGATCTCGACGCTCGCAAGCGTCTTGTCGGCTTTCTTCATCGCGGCGTACAACCGCTTGAATCCGGCGTCGCCACCGCCGCCTCCCGCGCCGCCGATCGCTTCGGCGTGCAGGCCGTCGAACGTGATCTCGATCGTAGCGCCCGCGGGCAACAAGGCGGGCACCGACGGGAGCCCATCGGTCGGCGCGGTCTGCGTCGCCGGGGAGACTCCAGTCCCGTGACCGGCCGGAGGCGTGGTCGTCGTCGTCTTCGCACCCACCGTGGGAGCCGCCGGCTGCGAGCGCTGCCACACCGCTTCGAAGCTCGTGCCGCCGCCGAGCTCGAAGTCGATCGGCGGCATGTTCGGATATGCGAGGCCGTGGACCTGAGCATCCGCGAAGTGCATCATGCCGATCACCGAGGTCGCATCGACGCCCGAGATGCTCATCCCGGTGACGATCAGCTCCTTGGCGGAGACGTGCTCCTTGCCGCGGACGAACACCGGGTCGTGGAAATCGGCACGCGAGAACGTCACGCTCGCGGTACCGCTCGCCGCGCCGGTCGCGTGCAGATCCTTGAGATCGCACTCGCCCGCCGAGAACGTGGCGGTGTGGACGCCCGCGATCTTGATCTCTTTCGCGCTGAGCTCGGCGGTGCGATGCCACAAGTTGAACTTGACGTATACCGACGCCGAACCGCGACCTGCGGACTCGAGCGTTATCACCTTGGCGAAGTTGCCGCCGACGATCAGCTGCGCGTAGTGCGCGGCCTTGCCGATATCGAGATAGCCCTGCGCGACGCCGGTGAACATGCCGGTCAAGCCGAGGGCCTCGAGCTCGAGCAAGAGCTCCGCGGCGTCCCACGCGCCTTGGGCGCCGACCTTCGCGTCGTGACCCATGCGATGGAAGAATCCGGGCTTCTCCTCCGGCTTGGTCGCGGTCGTAGTGGGCGCGGCGCTGATCGTCGCGATCGGCTCGGGCGCCGGCGTGTGCGTCGGTGCAGGCGTCGGGGCGGCGACCACGTCGCTGGCTTGGGCGGGGCGCGGCGTCGGCGTGGGTACGCCCGCGCCCTTCTTGCGGCGCACTTTGTTCGGCGCATCGGGCACCGGATCGGCCGCGGCCTTGTCGCCGGATGCTTTCATCGACACGATCACGCGTTGCACGAACGCGTTGCCGATCGAGCCGTGGAGCAGCGTGAACATCGCGTTTCGATCCGCAGGGAACTTCTCGACGATGTCGCTGACCGAGCCCGGATCGGGCGCGCCGCTATGGCCCTTGATGTAGTGCTCGAGCACGAGCACGCCGGGGGGTTGCTGACCCGTTCCAGGCGTCTTGGCGACGGTGGGCGCAGGAGCAGTCGTAGTAGTGGTCTGAATGTCCTGCGAAGCCACGGCCTTCATTATACGAGGGGTTGGCTGCTGACCTTCCGGTCTAGCTCGGCAATTCCCTCGCGGGATCCACTAGTGATCCCAATGAGATGGCGCGACTACGTTTCGACGAACGTGTATTCGTGCTGGGCGTCGCGGATCACGAGCGTGCGTTTGCCGTTGGCCGCACCCACGACGAACTCGAAGTCGCTGATCCCGGGCGACGTCGTGATGAACGAGAACGTGCCGTCGGGGTTCTTGCGCGACGCGACGTCGCTCTTGAATTCGCCGAAGTCGAACGTGGTCGCCGCGTCGTGGTGCGAGATGTCGATGTCGCCGAGCGCGTCGCTGTGATAGTGGCTCGCGAGCTTGCCGGCCTCGGCGGCGTTCGCCGGCACCTCGATCAACTTGCGCGCGGCGGCGATCGAGCCGTACCACGCGGCCGCGGCGCTCGCGATGTTCGCATCGGCCTCGGGGTGGCCATCTAACAGCACCTCGAGCAACTTGCGCTGGAACTGACCGCGGATGATCCAGCCCGGGTCGCCGTTGGTCAGCACGACCGCGCCGACGCCGTACTCGGGCAGCCACATCATGTCGCTGTGAAACCCGATCATGTCGCCGCCGTGATGGACGACCGCGACACCGTAGGTCGTGTCGACCATCAGGCCCATGCCGTACGTCGCGTCCTTACCGATCGGCACTTGTGGAACGCGGCGCTCGAGTAGCGATTCTTTCGACACGATCGTCTTGCCACCGACCTTGCCGTCGTCGAGCTCCATCTCGACGTACTTGAGCATGTCGCTGATGTTGCTCCACCCCGCGCCGGCCGGTCGCAGCGACACGATCGAGTAGTTGATCGCCATCTCGGCGTGCGCGGTCTTGCCGTCGACATCGTTCGCGTGCGGCATCGCGTGATCGCCGCGTAGCGCGCGCGCATAGTCAAACGTCGTGCTGCGCATGCCGAGCGGATCGAACACGCGCGTCTGCATCGCCTTGTCGTACGCCGCGCCGAGCTCGAGCTTCGGGAACGCGACGTGCCCGCCGACGAACCCGGCAGCGCCGGCGAGCAGGTTCGAGTACTGGAACATCTCGCCGAACTTCGACGTCGGCTGCACCGCCGCGAGCGTCGCCATCGCATCGGTCGGCGTCACGCCTTTGAATTGAAACAGCCATTCGAGATCTTGGCGCGGCAAGCCGGTGCATGCGCAGATCAGGTGACGAACCTTGACCTGCTCGGTGGTCTCGGCGTTGCCGAGCTTGAACGTCGGCAGCAGCGACGTCACCTTCGTGTCCCACGTCAGCTGCTTCTCGTCGACGAGCTTCGCGAGCATCAACGTCGTCAGCGCCTTCGTGTTCGACGCGATCATGAACATCGTGTTCGCGTCGACCTTCGCGGGCTTGCCGAGCTCGCGGACGCCGAAGCCACCCGCGAACACGACCTTGCCGTGCTGGACGATACCGAGCGCGACGCCGGGCACGCCGAGCTTCTGCTCGGAGGTCTCGATGAACTTGCCGAGCTCCGCGATCCGCGCGGCGTCGAGATCGTGCGCGGTCTTGCCGGCGAACGTCTCGCGCGTGTAGTCCTTCGGCAGCAGCCGTCCGAGCACCACGCCGAGCTGAGCTCCGCGCTTCTCCTCGATCGCGTCGAGCATGTCGATGATGACCACGGTCCAGCCGCCAGCGCTGTGCTTCGCGATCGCGGTCACCGAACGCTTCTCGTTCGGCGACGTCTGATAGCTGAATGCGCGATTGTTCGACCAGCCGTCTTTGTCGGCGCCGTCGTTCGTATCGACGACCTTCCACGGCTTGCTCGGTTTGTAGGCCGCCCAAGCGGCGGTGACCGCGCCTTCGGCATCGTTCGCGTCGACATCGACCAGCGCGATCGCCGAGCCCGGCTCGGGTGGTGACGCGATCGTCGCAGTGCCGCGAACCTCGAGCGACCAGCCGGCCGGTGCGACGAACGTATTGCCGCGAACGGTGTGCGACGGTGTATCGGCCGCGAGCGGGGTCGGCGCCGGCGGTGGCGCTACCGGCTTGGCATCCGTCGGCGGAATCGGCGGTGGTGCGGCAGCGGGCGGCGCGGCTGGCTTCGCCGGTGCGGACGAACAAGCGAGGACGAAGCCGAGCAACAGATGGGCGCGCATGCGCGGACGGTACTCGATCTTCGCTCGCGCGGTCAGCGGCTCTGGTCGAGGTTGCGTTCGCTAGCAAGGATGCGGTTGCGTGTGCATCTTGCGCAGGCGCCAACCGTCGTCGGTGCGAACCCAGATCGCCTCGAAGTTGCCGCACACCGTGAGCTCCTGACCGGACTCGACGACGTGTACCGTCTGGCGATAGTGACCGCGCTGATCGCTCTGCTCGCCCGACGTGATCACCGACTCGATCGTGCTGCGTTGCGCCGTGACGACGTATTTGCCGTCGAAGCCGTGCAACAGCTTTTCGATCGCGATCGGGCCAACGACGCCGGCGTCGCCTTCGTTCGACATCTCGCCGTCCGCCGCGAACATCGTCGCGATGCGGTGCGCGTCGGTCGCGCGAATCGCCGCGTCGTAATCGCCGAGCGCAGCCACTGGAGTCGGGCCGGCGGCGCATGCAGCGAGCGCCACGAACGCGAGCCTTCTCATCGCTGCGCTCCGCGCGTCCGTAGCTCGGAGCGAGAGACCGCGAGCGCGACGAATTGATCGAGCGCCGCTTCGGCTTCGGCGTTGCGCCCGAGTTGTTGTAGCGCCGCGGCTCGGCCGGCGATTGCCTCGGTTGACGCGAGCCGATCGTAGATCGCGAGTGCCTCGCCAGCGCGACCGCGTTCGACGAGGACATCGGCCAGCAGCTGTTGTGCCGCCGCGTCTTCGAACGCGCGCAGCTGCGCGATGCCCTCTTCGAACCGATCGCCGGCGAGCAGCGGCTCGAGCGCCGCGAGATGAGCGGGTAAGCCCTTCGCATCGCCGGTCCCTACCGCGCGTCGCAAACGGTTCGTCATGCGTTCGACCTCACCGCGCAACAGCATGGCCTCGAGCATCTGCGGCTGCAACGCGAGTGCGCGATCGAAAGCGTCGCGAGCGTCAGCGAGCTTGCCGCGGACGAGCGCGGCCTTGCCCTCGACGTATGCCGCGCGAGCGGGCGTGACTGGCTCGGTCGAGACTGGAGCTGGAGGTTCGCCGCCGAGGTGGCGCGGCGGCGACGACGGCGGTAGCGGCGATGGGATGACTGAACCTGCCGCGGTCGCGGCGCGACGCGGCGCGGTCGTATAAAAATGCGCCCCTCGATACGCCCGGTTCACTGGATCGGCGACGAGCCACTGGCCAAGCTCTCTCTCGAGCGCATCGAACTCCGTGCGCGGCTTTCGCTCTCCAAGCGCGGGTTTACGGAACCCGCCTGCGGCAACGAACGCGCTGCGCAACACATCGAGCGTGTCGAATCGCCGCGCCGGATCTGGTTCGACGCATCGTCTGACGACATCTCCGATGGGCAGCGCCGATCCGAGCACTGTATCGGCGCCGAGCGCATTTACCGCCTGGCCGATCGCGAATACGAGACCGCACTCCTCGCAATAGGGCCAGACGTCGCGCACCTCGGGCGCCAACACCGTCGATTGCGCCGCGCCCATTTCGAACCCGATCCGCAGCTCGCCTTCCAGGTCGAAGCGCACACACGGACCGGTCAGCCATCCAAGTTGGTTCGCTGGAACCTTGCGGAGCAGAAACTCGTAGATGCGAGTGAGCGTGACACCCCACGTTGCGAGCAGCGTCGGCGCATCTTGGTCTTCGATCAGGACTCGACGGCGGGTCCAGTCGATCGCGGCGTAG
This sequence comes from uncultured Kofleriaceae bacterium, assembly GCA_964504685.1. GTDB lineage: Bacteria > Myxococcota_A > Polyangia > Haliangiales > Haliangiaceae > JABFXX01. Next base: position 11,473 of record CAZDGY010000092.1, read on the forward strand.
CGGAGCTCGCCCGTGAAAAGTGCACCGAGAATGTTCGGATGTGGCGGTAGCGCGGTCCAGATCTTCCACAGTGGCGATTCGCTAGCGTCGCGGGTCGACCCGAAAGTCATCGCTGTATCGAGGCCGCGGACGAAGAGCGGCCCGAATTCACGCGTGCGCTGCGCCCACGCCGCCCTCCGCAGCACTTCGGGATCCCACTCATTGGAGTCCGGTCGTCGTTCACCGCCGCCGCCACCAACAACCGTCCGTGCACGTGACGGCGCGAAGTCACGCACGTTCGCGATCACTCCCGAGGCGGTGGTCGTCCCGGAGATCGTCGGCAGAATCCACTTGCCGCCTGGTTTGGGATCGATTCTGGCGCGCCGAACCGCGTGGACTTGCGGTGGCGACACTTCGACCTCGCCTCGTTGGGCTCGACTCTCGCCGAGCTCCTTGATCCGAAGATCCGCCGCGGCTTTGCCATCGAGCGCGGGAACACACTTCGGGGCCTTGTCCAAGACCTTCGTGAAGCTGATCGCTGCGAGGCCGGGTTGGTCTAACTCGAGAAACCCGATCCCCTTTTCGATCGCGCTCCATGTCTCATGATTGAGGTCGGATTCAGTGAGCGGTGTTGCCTCGAACGACGCGCGCAGCGCCGCTAATGTTCGAGGCGTCCTGTTGACCGCTTTCTCGATAACCAATGCGACCTTTGAGC
>CAZDGY010000093.1:0-12119 GCA_964504685.1 uncultured Kofleriaceae bacterium
AGCTGCGCGATGTCCTCGCCCATGACCGCAATGATCGTGTCGACCAGCTTGGTCGCGGTTTGCTTCGCGCTCGCCAGGAAATACTTGGCGACGTACTGCTGCCCGAGCAACTCGCCGAGCCCGCGCTCGGTCGCATCGACACAGCGCTTGGCGCGCTCTTGCTGTTGCGCTTGGCCGGTCAGCAGCTTCTTGAGCTCGAACGACTCCGCGTCGAACATCTTGCCGAGCTCGAACGCCGTGCCTTCGACGAGGTGATAGCGGAAGTAGCTCGCCCATTGCGCCGGTTTGAACTTCGCGCGCAGCGCATCGAGGCCGGTGAAAAACTTCGGCGTCGTGACGTTGATCTTCGCGCTCGGCACGAAGCCGAGGCTCTTGAAGTACGACTTCAAGTCGATCGACTTGACCTGCTTGCCGAGGCTCGCGACATCCGTCGGGTTGTAACCGCCCTTCGGATCCCGGCGCTCGACGCGCGTCTTCGTCAGCTTCGCGATTTCGGTTTCGATCGCGACGACATCTGCTGCGCCCTCGGCCTTGCCACCGGACAGCGCGAGCATCTTGCCGACGTGACCTTGGTAGCCTTCGAGTTGCGGCTTGAACTTGGCCTCGAGGTAATAGTCGCGATCTGGCAGGCCGAGACCGCCGGTGTCGAGCTCGGTGATCTCGTTGATCGAGTCGTGGAAATCCGCGGTGCTGCCCTCGCGAAACACGACGTCGGCGCCGGCCTTGTGGAGCTCGATGACCGCGGTGAGCCACGACTTGTTGTCTTTGACTTTGCCGATCGTATCGAGCATCGGCTTGATCGCGGTGGTACCGGCCTTTTCGATCGCGGCCTCGTCCATGCACGCCGCGTAGAAATCGCCGAGCTTCTTCGCGTTGGGATCCGGGTTCGTGCCCTTGGCGTCGTCTTCGAGTAGCGCTCGGAGCTCGGCGTTGTTCTTGTCGTCGATCTCGGTGAACCGCGCGTAGCGAGCGCGATCCTCGGGGAGCTTGTTCGCGGCGAGCCAACCACCGCACGCGAATTGGTAGAAGTCGACACACGGATCGGCGGTGCGATCGAGCGAGCCCGGCTCGAGACCGACCTCGCGTAGCGACATCTTCTGCGCTGCGATCTTCGATGGCTCGGGTGGCGGCGTGGCGACGGTCGGCGGTGCGCCAGCGCTACCTGTGGTCGGTGGCGGCGACGTCGGTGTCGACGGTGGCGGCGTAGCCTTCCCTGAACAAGCGGCGAGGACCAAGATCGTGGCGAAGCGCGTGGTCATGGCCGCGGACGCTAGCACGGAGGTGTAGTCAGCGTGTTGCGCTGCGCTCGGCCGGGTCCAGGCGCCACACCGCGGCACCATCGGCCGCGAACAACGCGCGAGCCGCGGCATGCTCGACCTCCGCGATCGGCGCGACATCGACCGTGAGTCGCGGCACCGAGACGACGTAGCGCAGGCGATCGGCCGGCAGTGGTTGATACGGCGGTGTCGCGCGGACGATCTTGCAGTGCGTCGCCCAGATAAGCTCGGGCGCATCGCGTGCCGCGACGACACACGACCTACCAGCCGCATCGCTAGTCACCGCACCCGCGGCGTGCCACAACGGCGCGCGTTGCTGCGTCACGTAGCGCGCGATCGGTACCACCGCGATTGCCATGCCGAGCCACGCGAGTGCGACCAGCCCTGGCCCCAGCTGACGACTCGATTGCGGTAGATAGCGCAGCAGCGCATCGACCCCGAGCACGACGAGCAGTGCGCTCGCGACGAACACGTAGCGTGGCTGCGCGTGGCTCTCGAGCCCGAGCAAGATGATCTGGCCAAGCGCGACGATCGCGAGAAATGCAGTCGGGCGCCTGCGCTCCGGCGGGCGTGCGATCGCGACGAGGCCGGCGATCATCGCAGGCGCGACCAGCGCGCCATAGAATGCGAACGGAACCGCGGTGACGTACGTGATCAGGCCTTCCCCGATGTAGTCGCGGTGTGGCATCGCGGCGCTGACCGACAGAATCCCGAGCATCGAGCCGGTAGCGGACAGCGAGTGAATGACGTGAGGTGCGAGCAACGCGGCAAACGCGCCGACGGTCGCGAGCGCGCGAGCGGGACGAGCCACGAGCGGTCGCCACCACACGCCGACCGCGGCGATGCCGGCCAACGCGATTACCGGCGCACTGCCGTAGCGAAAATAGAACGCGGCGGCAAACGCAGGTGCGGCGCCGACCAAGCGCCAGCGCGGACCACCGACGCGATCGAGCTCACCGATCAGGATCGCGATACCGGCGAGCACGCATGCGGTCGCCGGCAAGTCACCGATCAGCTCGGCGCCGTGCATCAACATCGGATGTGCACCCGCGATGACCGCGGCAGCCCAGGCGCCGGTGCGACTGCCAAATGCTGCGCGACCGACGGCGAACGTTCCGATCACGACGCCGACCCCGAGCAGCGTCGGAACGATACGCAGCGCGAAATCCGAACCGCCGAGCCAGATGCCGATGCGCGCGAGCGCGACGACGCCTTGCGATCGATACAGCCACGCCGGCGCATCGCCGCGCGCCGCCGCCGCGAAGGCGGCTTCGTCATGGCCAAGCGGCGGACTTGCGACGAGCGCGATCACTGCGACCGCAAGCCAAGCGGCGATCGCGATCAGCAGGATGCGGCGTTCGGTCGTCACCTGCCGCCACCTTACACTCATCGGGGCAGCTCGCCTCGTTGTTCCCGCCTCCCAGTATGTTTCTCAACATTGCGCGTGACTCGCTTCACTCGCTTCGTCGGTGTTGCGCGTGATCGCGAACCCGAGCGGCGCCGCGGTCGGCCCTAGCAGGGGCAGCCGAAAAAGCGCAGCGGCATTCGCGAGATCTCGTCGCCGTTTGCTTTTGTGAGGACCTGGTCGCCCTCGACGAACGGCTGGCCGATGAGCTCGAGGTCACCATCGCCTTCGACATCGATCAGCTTTTCGATCGTGCCGATTTCGGGCAGGTCGCGCTGCTGCACGGTGACGAGCTTGCCATTCGGCGCGACGCGATAGAGGCCCCAGATGTTGATCTCCGGGCCACCGCACGTGAAACCGTCGGAGGCATGGACCGAAACCCAGGTCACGCCGGTCACGGGGTGGCGGATGACTCGGGTGTCGAAGTTCGCAGCCGCCACCCAGTCGCCGGTCTGTTGGCCATCGGCCCATGCCTTCTTCGCAGTCGCGGCGAGATCCGATGCGAGGAGCTTTGCACGCGCTTTCGAGGCGAGTGCGGGGTCGGTGACTAGTTGCGGCGCGATGATCGGCGCGAGCGCGGCGTCGCGCGCGTAGGTGCCGGTACAGCGATCGAGCTTTGCGACGACCATCATGTCGCCGTGCTCGAACACGCTCGCCGCGGTCCAGTGGCCAGAATGGTCGCTGGCATAGACGGGATCGCCGGTGACTCGAGCGATCGTGGCGAAGCCCGTCACCTTCGCGCTGCAGGTGCTGTCGACGATCACCGACCGGCCGAGCCACGCGCTCTCCTCGCTGGTCAGATCACTCGCATCGATCGTGGCGATCGCCGAGGTAACCCCATCGTCGTTCACGACGTGGACGTGGCGACGGCGGGCCTCGGGGTCGGCCGTGTCGAGCCGCAGATAAGAATCGCCGCCGGCGGTGAACACGAACAGCAGTTGCGTCGTGGGCGGCGGCGGCGCCGCTTCGATCGGCTGCACGAGGCGTGCAGATGGCACCACGGTCTCGCTCGGCATGCTGATCTGTGCCAACTCCTGCGGCGCCGGTAAGGGCTGCGGTGCGGGCTTGGACGCCACGAATAGCCCGATGCCCCCGGCGACGGCGGCGATACAAAACGGAATCGGGCGAATGGCGGCTAAGCGATCAAACATGCGGGTACCAAGTGCAAGCGATGCGCCCTACTTGGATGCCTGTCGCGACGCACAGATAGCCGTCGACGCGTCCGCGGAGACACGGCAGAACAACGAGCGGTCTCGCGCGTTCTAGATGTGCGATGACGCGCCGCGCCTGCAGTCTGATTGCGCTGCTAGTCGCTGGCCGCGTCGAGGCCGCGCCGGCGCCTGCGGCTTCGACGCCCTACACCGACGCGAGCGCGGCGTGGGCGGTGTGCTTTCCCAAGGATGCGCCGGTCGAGCTCCCTGCCGCGCCGAGTCCAGATGACCCGAGCACGCGGGTCAAGGTGACGCGGATCGGAACGCATTTCCGGATCGCCAGCGACTGGGGCGGCTCCGGCTCCGACGCGGTCTACGGCGGAACGACGATCGACTTCGAGCGGGATACCTGCGCCACGCTGTGGGCGCGCGACTTCACGTACGACGGCGCGTTCGCCCGCGGCGTTCGCGTCGGTTGGGCCAAGCGCGGTGCCCCGGACGACCGCGAGCTCGCCAACCTCGTCGCCGCGCCCGCGATCCCCGATGCGCCATCGTTCGCGATGGCTCGGACATGGCTCGACCACAGCTGCGCCGGCTCACCGGATTCGACGCTCGAGTGGCCGCCGGGCGCGTTGCTCGCTGGACCGATCGCACCCGCGCAGCCGTGGCTGACCGGCGTGCCCGCGAAGTCACTGGATAGCCTCTGGTCTCGCGACGCGTTGCACGCGATCGGCGCGCGCGCCTCTCTCGAGGCCGAGCTCACCGACGACGCTAGCGAGATGATGCCGCGGCTCGCGGGCGATGGGCTCGTCGGCGTCATGGTCCCGGGACTGTCCGCGCCGAGAAAGACGTTCAAGGTCGGGACGATCGAGATCCGCGAGGCCGAGATGCCCGGCCGCAACGGCGGACGGGCGATCGCGCTCTACGATCGGGCGGCGAACCGACATCGTTGGGTGTTGTTGACCCGCGGCTGCATCCAAGGGACGACCGTGCGATGGCTCGGTGCGATCGGCGCGCGCGCGATCGGCGTGACCTCATCGCTGCACGGCAGGTACGCACGCGGCGATGCGATCGTCGTGCTCGACACCGCGGCGGGTACGGGCTGGGCGGTGAAGTTTCCGGTCGAGGTGACCGAGGACCGAGTCGAGCACACTCGCGCGAAGCTCACCGGCTCGACCGTCACGTTTGGCACCGGCAACGCGACCGCCGCGATCGATCTCGCGCCTGCTCTTGGCGAGCTGCCTCCGCTGGCCCGCTAGTTGACAAAAGCGACAGCGTCCCCACAACAAGTCGTGTGATCACAGGCTCTTATGAGATTCGCTGGCGACGCTAAGTTGACAATGGCGACAGCGTCCCCAGCTCGAGCCGCACGAGCTCGGCGAGCGACCACGCTTGAAACGGGCAGCCGGCGGCGGCGTGCGGACGGTCGCCGTCGCAGAGCTCGGGGACGTGGGCCGGGAAGCGCTCGCGCAACGGGACGACGAATCGCTCGCGCGCTTCGCGCTTCGCATCAGCAGTAGCGCCGCGGACGCGCACCCAAGCTTCGACAAACGGACCGAGCAACCACGGCCACACCGTACCTTGGTGATACGCGCGATCGCGATCTGCGGGTCCGCCGACGTAACGCCCGCGATAGCGCGGATCGTGCGGCGACAACGTGCGCAGACCGACCGGGGTCAGTAGGTCGCGTTCGACCGCATCGACGATCGCGCGTGCTCGCTCGCCGTCGACGAGCTGGAGCGGCAACCCGCCGACCGCAAAGATCTGGTTCGGCCGAACGCTCGCATCGATCGTGCCAGCGACGTGGTCGCAATCGATCACGTCGTACAACTGGCGCCGCGATGGATCCCAAAACTTCGCGGTGAACGCGGCCAGCCCGCGATCGTAGAGCTCGCGCCATCGCGGGTTGCGTGCCCCGGCGATCGCGACCGCGTTGAGCCACAGCGCGTTGACCTCCACCGGCTTGCCGATCCGCGGCGTGATCACCTCGTCGCCGACCTTCGCGTCCATCCATGTCAGCTGTAGTCCCGGCTCCCCCGCTGCGAGCAGGCCATCATCGGTCGCGGCGATGCGGTGACGAGTGCCCGCGACATAGCCGGCGACGATCGCGTCGATGGCGGCTTCGAGCGTCGCCCGATCGGCAGAGGCGACCTGGCCGTCGAGATAATCGGCGGCGGCGATCGCGAACCACAGCGCGGCGTCGACCGAGTTGTAATCCGGCGCGGCGCCTTGCTCGGCGAAGCGATTCGGCACCATACCGGCGTCGACGACGCGCGCCCACGTCAATAATACAGCTCTCGCGTCGTCGCGGCGACCGGTGGCGAGGGTCAGACCGCGCAGCGCGATGAACGTGTCGCGTCCCCAGTCGCCGAACCACGGATAGCCGGCGATCACCGTCTTGCCCGCGCCACGAGCGACGATAAAAGCGCCGGCGGGCGAGTCGACTTGGCGTCGCCGCTCGGCTTCCGCCGCGAACGTTCGATCGACGAGGTCGCGCGCGTGCTCGGCGTCGATCGCGCCCGCTGCAAACGCGAGAGTCGCCGATCCAGCCGCGAGGTCGAACGTGAAGCTGCCCGGTGTCGCGAGATCCTCGATCGCGTCGAGCCCGCGGTCACGCTCGGCGACCAGCTCGAATCGGCGATACCAGTCCGGCGCGTGGTCGTAGCGCCCGTTCGCGATCGCGGCGATCGCGGGAAGCTCGGGATAGGGTCGCCAGCTGACGCGCTCCCCGGCGACGATCGCTGTGAAGTCGAAGCGCGGGTTCTCGTGATGCGTCGCATGAAACTCGCGCCCGGCGAGTAGCGGCCGAACCGACAGCGACGCCGGTTGCGCGCCGTCGTACGTCCAGCGCAATACGACGCGCGAGGTCATCGCTAGCTCGCAGGTGATATGCGCGCCGGCGGCGAGCTGCCAGCGCCAGGTCGGCCACGGCGTCGCGACAAAGCCGGCGAGCCGGGTCGCGCCATCGGGATCGATCACGCCACCGGCGTAGCGATGCGCCGACAACGCGAATCGCCCGCGCGGTGTCGTCACGAACACTTCGAGATCGGCGACGAGCACGAATCGATCGCCCGGCGGCTCGGTCGCGGTGCACAACAGCGCGTGATAGCGCCGCGTACGAATGCCGTCGGCGGTGCCCATCGCAAACCCGCCGAGCCCGTCGGGCTCGAGCCACTCGGACTCGGTCACTTGCCGATCCGCGCGGCCGCGACGCGCTCGACGAGGTTCGCCGCGAGCGCGGTCCATCCGGTCTGGTGACTCGCGCCGAGTCCACGACCGTTGTCGCCGTCGAAGCATTCGTAGAACAGGACGAGATCCTTGAACGCGGGATCGTCGGCGTAGCGGGTGCTATCGCCGTGACACGGTCTGCGCCCGCGATCGTCGGCGGTGAACAGCGCGACGAGCCGACGCTCGAGCTCGCCTGCGACCTCTGCGAGCGTCATCATCGTTTGCGAGCCGGTCGGGCACGCGACCTTGAGCTCGTCGCCGTAGTAGTGGTGATAGCGCTTGAGCGCCTCGATCAGCAGGTAGTTGACCGGGAACCACACCGGCCCGCGCCAGTTCGAGTTGCCGCCGAACAGACCGCTGTCCGATTCGCCCGGCGTGTAGTGGACCTCGAACTGCTGGCCGTCGAGCGGCAGCACGAACGGATGCTCCTTGTGGTAGCGCGACAGCGAGCGCACGCCGTACGGCGACAGCAGCTCCGCTTCGTCGAGCATGTAGTGCAGCACCCGCTCGAGCCGCTCGCGATTCGGCACCGCGAGCAGGCGATGGTGATGATCGACATCGACGTGCATCGAGATCGACTGCGCGAGCTTCGGCCGGTTCGCGAAGAACCAGTTGAGCCGCTCGGCGAACACCGGCAGCTGCTGCAGTTGCTCGTCGTCGAGCGAAGCCGCGGTGAACAGCGGCACCAGCCCGACCATCGAGCGAATCTTCAGCGCGTGGATCTCGCCATCGGGCGAGCGCACTTGGTCGTAGTAGAAGCCGTCGACGTCGTTCCACAAGCCGCGACCGCCGAGCTCGTTCGCCGCTTTCGCGATGCCGACGAAGTGCTCGAAGAACTTCAGCGCGAGATCGGCGTAGGCGTTCTCGGTCTTCGCGAGCTCGAGCGCCATCTGCAGCATCGTCGTGCAGTAAAACGCCATCCATGCGGTAGCGTCGGCCTGGACGAGCTCGCCGCCGCCTGGCATCGGCTTACTGCGATCGAACACGCCGATGTTGTCGAGGCCGAGGAAGCCGCCGGTGAATAGGTTTTCGCCTTCGACGTCCTCGCGATTGACCCACCACGTGAAGTTGATGAGGCACTTGTCGAACGCGCGTTCGAGGAACTCGCGGTCGTAGCCGAAGCCGGCTTCGGCGGCGAGCTCGTACACTCGCCACACCGCCCACGCGTGGACCGGCGGGTTGACGTCGCCGAACGCGAACTCGTATGCGGGCAGCTCGCCGTTCGGGTGCATGTACCACTCGCGACACAGCAGCAGGAGCTGGTGCTTCGCGAACTCGGGATCGAAGCGCGCCATTGCGACGCAGTGGAACGCCATGTCCCACGCGGCGAACCACGGGTACTCCCACGCGTCGGGCATCGAGATCAGATCGCGAGCCCACAGGTGTTGCCAGTTGCGATTGCGACCGTGCTTGCGCGCCTCGGGAGGCACGGGCTGCGTCGGATCGCCTTCGAGCCAATGCTCGACGATGTAGTGATAGAACTGGCGCGACCAGACGAGGCCGGCGTCCGATTGCCGGACGATCGCGCGCTCGGCGTCGGTCATCGGCGTGTTGCGCACGGTGCGTTGATAGTGCTCGGACTCGGCGATCCGCTTGGCGAACACCGCGTCGTGATCCGCGAATGGCGCCGCGTTCGTCCCGTCGAGCGCAAGCCGCAACCGGATCACGCGCGATTGTCCCGCCGGGACGTCGAGCACGTACCACGCCGCGCACTTCGTGCCGGTTCCGGTGCGCGTGACCGCAGCGCCTTCGCCGCCGACGATGCGGCGATGAAATGCGTCTTTGACGTGCGCGCTCGCGTTCGCGACACCGAACAGTCGCTCGGAGTTCGTCTCGTTATCGGTGAACAACAGCTCGGGCGCGCCTTCGCAATCGAGGCGGTAATGGCCGAGCGTCGGCTGCTCGATCCTCACGCTCGCCTCCCCGACGCGCGACAGCTGGCCCTTGGCGTCGTAGCCCTCGCCGGTGCGGCCCCAGTTCCACGTGTTACGCAGCCACGCGGTCGGTAACAGATGAAGCGTCGCCGCCGCGGGCCCGCGATTCGCGACCGTGATGCGAACTAGGATGTCGTCCACGCTCGCCTTCGCGTACTCGGCGGTGACGTCCCAGTAGCCGTGATCGAACACGCCGGTGTCCTCGATCTCTAGCTCGGGCTCGTCTTTGCCGCGCTTGGCGTTCTCGGCGACGAGCCGGTCGTAGGGGAACGCAGCCTGCGGATACTTGTAGAGCGCTTTCAAGTACGAGGCGGTCGGCGTCGCTTCGAGGTAGTAGTACAGCTCTTTGACGTCTTCGCCGTGGTTGCCTTCAGGCCCGGACAGGCCGAACAGGCGCTCTTTGAGGATCGTATCGAGGCCGTTCCACAGCGCGAGCGAGAAGCATACCCGACACTCGCGATCGCAGATGCCGAGCAAGCCGTCCTCACCCCAGCGATACGCGCGGCTGCGCGCATGATCGTGCGGTAAGTAGCTCCAGCATTCTCCGGTCTCCGAGTAGTCCTCGCGCACCGTGCCCCACTGACGCTCGGCGAGGTACGGGCCCCAGCGTCGCCAGTTGCGGATCCGGCGCGCATCTTCGTCGAGCCGCGTGCGTTCCGGATCGGTCATCGAGAGCGCGACGTTACCGCCGAAAATCAGAAAGCCACAGCGCGAACGCCGTGGCTTTGTCGTACAGAGCGTTGTCGCTTAGTGAATGACGAGCCAGCCCTGCTCGATCCACTCGTTCGCGACTTGCAGGTGCTTGAGTGCGCGGTTGCGCAGGCCCTTCGAGAACTTGTCGTCCTCGTGCTGGTTGATGTCCGCATACGCGCTCGCGAGCGCGTCGTGCGCGCGATGCAACCGACCGCCCCACTCCATCTTGATGTCGACCGCCGGGTGATCGTCGATGTTCTTGCCGTCGTCGATCGACGCTTCCTTGATCTCTTTGATCGCGGCGTCGATCTCTTTGATCGCGCGCTTCTCGTCCCACTTCACCGCGTTACCGGCCGGCCGCTCGAGCCACGCGCGCGCATTGCGCAGGTCAGACAGCGCGTGGAGATACGCCGGGTGCTCGCCCGTCGGCTGCGGCTCGTGCGCGATCTCGTACATGCCCTTGCGGACGTGCTCCATCGCGCCTTGGATGTGCTGCAGCGCGCGGTTGCGCAGGCCCTTCGAGAACTTGTCGTCTTCGTGCTGGTGGATGTCGGCGTACGCGCCCGACAACAGCTCGTTCGCGTGGCGCAACCGACCGCCCCAATCGAGCGCGACGTCGACCGCGACGTGGTCGCCGATGTTCTTGCCATCGTCGATCGAGGCTTCCTTGATCTCCTTGATCGCGGCGTCGATCTCGTCGATCGCGACCTTCTCGTTCCAGTTCGCCTTCGGCGCGTTGGTCGGGTGCTCGAGGTGCGCGCGCGCATCGCGCAGATCGGACAGCGCGTGCAGGTAGGCCGGGTGAGCCGCGTGAGCGGTGGAACCGTACGCGACGACCGCGACGGTGACGGCGACGAACATGGAAAGGGTCTTCATCAAGATGCTCCTTGTGGTTGGCGCGAACGTCGTGCGCAACCCCGCGTGGGTCAAGGGGACTCCAGCACATTCGTGCTTCCGCACGATCTGAAACCGGGGCGCCGAGCCGGTGTCTATCTTATCGATGCGCGCCCTCGCGATCGTCGCCGCGCTAGTGCCGTGCGGAATCGCTTCGGCGGACGAGCTGCGCGCGACGGGGGGCCAGCCACTCGCCGAGGTCGCCCACGACGTCGACGTCTCGATCAAGGATGGGGTCGCGCATTTTCGCGTCCGGCGCAGCTTCGAGAACACCGGCGCGACGCCCGACGAAGCGAGGCTCGCGATCACGATCCCATCGGGCGCGATCGCGTCCGAGCTACGGGTCTGGGCGCGCGGCCGATGGTTCGACGCCGAGCCGATGGAGACCGACGCCGCCGAAGCGCTCTATGCGGCGGCCCCCGTACACGCGCGCGCCGCGTCGCCGATGTTGCTCGAGCGGCGCGAGGACGGTGGCTTATCCCTCGCGGTGTTCCCGATCGCCCCTGGCCGGGTCTCGACGGTCGAGTACACGCTGATCGCACCGACCGATTATCACGACGGCGCGTATCACCTGAGCTATCCGCGGTGCGAGCAAACCGGATTGCCGCTCGTCGAGCCAGTCGTGCGGATCGCCGGCGAGCGGATCACGGCGATCGATTCGATCGCGATCCCACCGTCGCCGATCGCGGTCGTGACCGCCCGCCTCGGGATCGCGAAGGCGTCACGGGCGCACACGCTCGTGCGGTTCGAGATCGATGCCGAGCCCCAGCTCGCGCCGCTGCCGGTCCGGCCGCAAGTCGTATTCGTGATCGACGCGTCGTACTCGATGAACCTGAACGGCGAGGACGCGATCGCCGCGCAGCTCGAAGTCATCCGCGCGTATCTCGCGCACGTGCCGGATGCGAGCGTCGAGCTCATCGCGGTGCGCCGTCGCGCCGAGCGAGTGTTCGGCAAGTTTGTCGCGGCGAATAACTTCGAGTCCGAGCTCCGCGACGCGCAGCATCGGGGCGCATTCGCTCAAGGCAATGGCAGCGCGATCGATGCTGGCGCACGACTCGCGGCGGACGCGCTCGCAGATCGCGCCGGGCCGCGCCGCATCGTGGTCATGACCGATGCGTTGGTGCGCTCGTCGTTGACTGCGAGCCATATCGGGACGGTGCTCGGACGTCTGCCCGCGGACATCATCGTTCATGTCGTCGTGCTCGACGAGAGCAACGGGATGCCGCTCGACCTCGAGCGCGACGACACGGCGCCGCTCGCCCCGCTCGCGACCAGCCACCACGGCATCTACGCGCGGTACGACGCACTCGACAAACGCAGCGCCGCCGAGCTAGCGCCATCGGCGCTCGGCCTCGTGCGACCGACGCGGATCGACGAGCTCACGGCCCCCGGCTTCGCGATCGACGACCCGGAGCTCGACGAGGGCATCGGCCTGCGACTGACCACGACGATGGCCGCGCCGCCGACGCGGACCGTGATCACCGGCAAGCTGTGGGACGAGCCGGTCCGGCTTGCGGTCACCGCATCGCCGACGTTC
>CAZDGY010000094.1:0-12077 GCA_964504685.1 uncultured Kofleriaceae bacterium
ACGCCCAGGATGTCTTCGGTCACGCTCGACCACACGAGCTCGGTGACGCGCTCGGACCCCGACGCCTCGGTCGCGAGCTGATGCGCGCACCGCGCGAGGTCGCCGACGACGATGTATGCAATGAGGTCGCCGGACAACACGGTCGCGGCCAGCCAGTCGTTTGCGGCCCGGAGCGGTTGCACGCCGCGTTCGCGCAGCCGCGCGCCGATCGCGAGCACTTGATCGAGCTCGACCGGATGCAGCGCGGACGCGAGCCAACGCGCGGCCGACCGCGCAGGATCGTCGGTGACCGACATCGCGAGCTCGACCATCTGCGCGAGCTCGCGCGCACTGTGGCAGAGCACACGCGCGATTCGATCCCGTCGCAAGTTCGCGAGCACGCGGGCGAGCGAGAACGCTTGATCGTGCGGGTCGTCGAGAGGTCGGCCGAGGACGAGCACCGGCACGAGTGCGCCGTCGCGCGATCTCAACTCGAGCGCAGCCGGCATCGACTTGCCGCGATCGACGTAGACCGGCGGGCGCGCGATCCCGAACGCGGTGAGGATCCGCTCGAGCGTGCGCGCGGTCGCCGCCGGCACTTCGTCTTCACGTGCGGGCGTGCCGCGTTTCGGTTCGATGCGCGAGCGCTCCGCGGCGAACGCAGGTGCGACCAACGCGAACAGCGCGGACAGCTGGAGCTCGCGCTCGAGCCGGGCGAGCGCCTTCCAATCATCGGCGCCGAGCGTGCGCGACGGCGCGGTGATCACGCGCTTGGGATCGGTCTGCTCGAATAGCTCGCCGAGCTTCGCTTCGACGGCATGCGTGCCGCCCAGGACCGCGATCGCGTCGTCACACGCCTGCGCCTTCGCCTGCTGACCACCGCGGCGATACAGCACGCGCAGCGCCTCGTACGACGCGATCCGGCGCTTGTCGCTCTGCAACACGCGCTGATGCAGCGCGATCGCCTTGCCGTCGTGATGAGGGCTCGACACGCACAGATCGGCGAGACGCACGCGGCGAGCGGCGTTGTCGGGATCGAGCGACAGCGCGACCTCGAACGATGCGATCGCGTTGTCGGTCTCGCCGCTCGCGAGGCAGAGCTCGCCGAGCTTGTCCCACAGGCGGAGGCGCTCGCCGTCGCGACCCTCGTCGCCGCGGACGTGCTCGAGGCGGCGATAGTAGAAGCTCGCCGCCGCGCTGCTGTTGTTCGCGAACAAGGCTTCGAGATCATCGGCGGCTGCGAAGGCGAGCGGATCGTCGTCGATCGCCTGGTCGAGCAGGGCGATCGCGCGCTCGGTGTCGTCGAGCTCGTCGCGCGCGATCATCGCGGCGAGGTGGCGATAGCGAGCGCGGACTTTCGGATCTTGCTCGGTGTCGATCAGCCTCTGGACGAGGTCGATGCTGTAGCTCCAGTCACCGTCGTCGGCGACGAGGCCAAGGAACTTCGTCAGCAGCAAGTGATCGCCCGGGCGGTGGGCGAGCGCTTCGCGGTACATCTCGCGCGCCGTCATCGGGTCGCCGAGCTCGCTGTAGCGATCGCCGAGCGCGGCGTAGCGCGTCGCCTTTTCTTCGACCGGACCGAGATTCGCGAGCGCGAGCTGATCCGCGGCGCGCGAGAACGGGTCGCCGGTGTCGAGCTCGGTGCGCAACACCAGCGCGGCGTGGTGGTCCGGTGCGAGCGCGAGCGCGATCGACACGTGCTTCGCAGCCGCCTCTTGGTCGCCGGTCTCGCGCGCCGAACGCGCGATGCGATAGTGCAGCTCGGGGCGAGTCGCCGGCGGCAGTAGATCTTCGTCCTCGAGTAGCCCTTCGAGTAGCGGGCGTGCTTTCGCGTAGGCGCCCGCATCGAACAACAGGTCGCCGAGCTCCCGGCGCGGCGCGGCATCCTCGGGATCGAGCTCGACCGCGCGAGACAGTGCCGAGCGCGCACCGGTGTTGTCGCCGAGCTCGGCCGCGACCTTGCTGCGCTGGAGCAAGTAGCCGCGCAGCCGGCGCGGGTCCTCGGTGGTCCGGCACAGCTCGTCGAGTATCGGGGCGAGCTCGACGAGCGAGCCGGTATCCCAGCACAGCTCGACCAGCGCGACGCCGGCCTTGTGGTTCGTCGGATCGGCGAGCCGCGCGTCGCGATAGAGCTGCTTCGCCCAATCGGTATCGCCGAGCGCGACGCACAGATCGGCCGCGTCGGCGAGCCAGCGCCCGCGCTCCGCGACGAGCCCGGGACGCTCGGCGGCGTTGGTCAGCAGCGTGATCGCCTCTGACAGCTGGCCGCGATCCTTCTGCAAGCTGACAAAGCCGTCGATCGCCGGCGCGAGGTCCGGATCGTCGGTGCGAGCGCGCTCGTACAGCGAATGCGCGCGATCCCAGTCGATCAACTTCGCGAGGTCGGCGGCGCGAACCAGGATCGCGGCACGCGGCTTGGCATCGATCGTCTGGGCTGCGAGGCGCTCGAGCGCGGTCACCGCTTCGTCGTCGGGCACGCCGACTTGGGCGGCGAGGCGCGAGATCGCGTCGAGTACTTCAGGCAGATTCGGCTCGAGCCGATCGGCCTCGCGCAACGCATCGAGCGCGGCCGAGTCGTCGGCGAGCTCGCGCTCGTAGACCACCGCGATCTCGCGATAGAGATCGGCGCGCTCTTTGTCGTCCTCGACGTGGATCGCGCGGCGGCCGAGCAAATCGATCAGCACCGACCACTCCGCGTTGCTGCGATAGAACAGCTCGAGCGCCTCGTTCGCGTGCGTATCGCCCGGCGCGACCAACAGCACGCGCTCCAGCGCGTCGGCCGCGAGGTAGCCGCGTCCGAGGTGCTGCCATGCGGTGGCGAGCTCGGTCAGCCGTGCGACGCCGCCCTCGTCCTGGACGTCGACGAGCGCGGCGATCGTCTCGAGCGGCAGGTCGCTCCACCGCTGCGTGATCCGCGCGAGACGCAACAACGGCTCGACGTCGGCCTTCGTCGCTACCTCAGTGAACGCTGCGAGTCGAACGACGAGCGCACGGTCGGCGTCGTTACGTTCGGCGAGGTTGTCGGACAGCTCGCGCAAGATCTGAGCGCGCTCGTCGCTCTGCTCGGCGGCCTCGGCGCGCGCGAGGTGCAAGTCGACGACGCGATAACCCTCGGTGTCGAGCGAGGCGCTCGCCGCCTTCGCGGTCGCGCGCTCGACCGCCGCGCGCAGCCGCTCCCGATCGAGCTCCGGAAACTCATCGAGCAGGGCCCGCGTGATGATGTCGACCGAGCCGAACGGCGCGTGACCCCGCACCCGTGCATTGTCCCCCACTAGCGCCGCGACTGCTATGGTCGCGGGCGGCGAGGTGACCCGTGAGCACGCTTCCCGTCTCCGATCCGACTTGCACCGATCCGAGCGCGACCGACCGATCCAGCGCGATCGAGCTCGTGATCGAAGGGCGCCCACGTGGCGTCGATTCGATCGTCGTCGCGCGGCTGTTGCCATCGCCTCGGCGGCGGATGGTTGGGCCGTTCGCATTCATCGACCACATGGGGCCGATCGAGCTCGCGCCCGGCATCGGCTTCGACGTCCGCCCGCACCCGCACATCGGCCTGTCGACCGTGACCTACTTCCTCGCAGGCGAGAACGTCCACCGCGACAGCCTCGGCAACGTTCGCCACAATCGCCCGGGCGACATCAACTTGATGACGGCGGGCCGCGGCGTCGTCCACTCCGAACGCGCCGACCCCGAGTTCCGCGCGACCGGCGGCGCGATGCACGGCCTGCAGATCTGGCTCGCGCTCCCCGAGGCGAACGAAGACGACGCGCCGAGCTTCGAGCATCACCCGCAAGCGACGCTTCCCGCGGTCGCGCCCGCACCCGGCGTCACCGGCCGCGTGTTACTCGGCGCCGCGTTCGGCCAGCGCTCACCGATCATCCATCCGAGTCAGCCGATGCTCGTCGATCTCGAGCTCGCCGCCGGCAGCCGGCTGACGCTGCCTGCGGATGTGGCCGAGCGCGGCGTCGCGGTCATCGCCGGCGACGTCACCGCCGGTGGCCAGCCAGTCGCGACCAACGCGCTCGCCGTGCTGTGCGCGGGTGCGGCGGTCGAGGTCAGCGCGACTGCGGCCGCGCGCGTGTTCTTGTTCGGAGGCCCGTCGCTCGGGCAGCGGTTCATCGAATGGAACTTCGTGTCGTCGAGCAAGGAGAAGATCGCGGCGGCGAAGCGCGGTTGGCGTGCGCGCACGTTCCCGGCGATCCCCGGCGACGATCAGGAGTTCATCCCGCTGCCCGAGGACAGCCATTGACCGATGTGGGGCGCACGCGTCGCACGGACCGATGAGCTCGCTGCGATCCGCTCTTTGATGGATCGCGCGATTGGCGAGCTGATGCGCGATTTTCTCGACCCGGCCGCGATCGCCGCGTCGGCCGAGCTCATGGGTCTCGACACCCAGCTCGTGACCGACGGCACTTACTTCGCGATCGACGACGGTGCGCGGCTCGTCGGCTGCGGCGGCTGGAGCCGGCGCGCCACGTTGTTTGGCGGCGATCACACCATCGGACGTAGCGACGCCTTCCTCGATCCGACTCGCGATGCCGCGCGCGTTCGCGCGATGTACACCGACCCCGACTATGCGCGTCGCGGCATCGGTCGCGCGATCCTCGCCGCGTGCGAGTCCGCCGCGCGCAACGCGGGCTTTGCACGAGTCGAGCTCGTTGCCACCCTTGCCGGCGAGCCGCTGTACCGAGCGTGCGGCTATCAGCCGGGCGAGCGCTTCGCCCAGACAACGACGAAGGGAGTCGCAGTGCCCCTCGTCCGCATGAGCAAACCACTGGAGGATCAATCATGAGCGATGCGACCATTCTCGCCAACGCGCACTCCGACGCTCTCGGCCCGCGCTACGCGCAAATGATTCAAACCGGCCATCACGAGCTGGTCGCCGACGAACCCGCAACGGCCGGCGGCGCCGATGTCGGTTCGTCGCCCTACGGCTTGTTGCTCGCGTCGCTCGCCGCGTGCACCGCGATCACGCTGCGGATGTACGCCGATCGCAAAGGCTGGGAGCTCGGGCCCGTCCACATCGATCTCTCGATCGGACGCAGCGCCGAAGGCGTCGAGCGGATCACCCGGACGATCACACCCGCGCCCGCGGTGACCGCGGAACAGCGCGCGAAGCTCGCCGAGATCGCCGAGAAGACGCCGGTCACCAAGACGCTCAAGCGCTCGCTCGAGATCGCGACCACGTTCGTCTAGGGCGCCAGTACGCGCGTCGGGCTCGTGTGGACCCCGTCGGTCCATTCGCCCCAACACCAGACGCCACCGTCTACAACGACGCAGGCCGATTGATAGTTCGCCGCGAGGAGCTGCGGGTTATCTGGAAGGCCCTCGACTGCCGCCGGCGTCGCATTCGCGGTGGTCGTGCCGTTGCCGAGCTGGCCGAGGAAGTTGGTCCCCCAGCACTCGACCGCGCCAGTCGTCAGCGCGCAGTCGAACCAAGCGCCGTCGGCGAGCGCGCCGACGTCCGCCGTCAAGCCGGCGACCGCAACCGGCACGTTGCTCGGTGGAAGCACTTCGGTGTACGCGGTCGAGTCGCCCCAACATTGAATGCCGCCGTTGACGAGCGCGCAGCTGTGATCACCATCGGCGGCGATCGCTTGGACGCCTCCGTCCAAACCGACGACGGGCACCGGAGGCGAGGTCGCCCAGACGTCGGTCCCGCCGTACGCATCGCCGAGCTGTCCATAGTACTCGCTGCCCCAACACGTCGCGCCGCCGTTGACGATGGCGCAAGTGTGGACCGCACCGAGCGCGATGGCTTGGACGCCGCCCGTAAGACCAGCGACCTGGACCGGCGTTGCAGTCGATTCGACGCCGTTACCGAGCTGGCCATAGTCGCCGCGGCCCCAGCACCACACGCCTCCGTCGACGATCGCGCAGGCGTGCTCTTGCCCGACGGCGATCGCTTGCACGTCTCGGTCGAGACCTGCGACTGCGACCGGCACCGTGCTCGGCGTATTCCACGCACCGGAAACCGAGCTCGTGCGGCCCCAACACCACACGCCGCCATCCACAATCGCGCAGGTATGCTCACCACCCGCCGCGATCGCCTGGACCGCGCCCGGCAGCCCAGGGACTTCGATCGGCACCGCGCTACTGCGCGTCGATCCGTTGCCAAGCTGCCCCCACGTGTTCTCGCCCCAGCACAGCACGCGGCCGCCGACGGTGACGCAAGCATGTCCGGCGCCGACAGCGATCGCGTCGACACCGGTCAACGGCACGCCGGCGTCTGGCGCTGCGTCCGACCGCGCATCCGGTGAAGCTTGTGACACCGCATCCGCGACCGTGGCATCCGGCGTGCCCTCGCCGTGCACGTCTCCGCCCGGTGGTTGACCGAAATGGCCGAAGTAGAGGTCACATCCGGTCAACGCCAGCACGCACCCGCCCACCAGAATGACTCGCATGTCTGGGGTTGTTGCACGTGTCGTGCGCGGCGCAAACCATGAGAAACGCGTGCGTACGCGCGCCGCAGAGCCGATAAACGGCACTGTCGGTGCCGTTTACCGCGCGGACGGAGCCTTGCTACTTGCGCCACTTCTCGGTGACGACGGTGGCTTTGGCTTCTGCGTGATCGCGCCACAGCGTGACGACGACGCCCTGGCCGATCGGGCTCGCGGCGACGGTCCACGGTAGCGAGCTGTGATCGACACTGCGATCGCCCCACTTGAGGATGATGTCGCCGGGCCGGATACCGGCGCGATCACCGGGTGAGCCGGCATAGACTTCGGTGACGAGCGCGCCGGTGACCGCGGGGAGCGCGTTCGATCGTGCGAGCTCGGGCGTGACCGGCCGGACGACGCAGCCGAGGTAGCTGCGCGCGACTTGGCCGTTGTCGCGCAGTGTATCGACCACCTCGCGCAGCCGGTTGATCGGAATCACGAAGCCGAGCTCGCCCGCGTGATCGCCGGTCGCGATCGCGATGCCGACGACTTGGCCGGAGGTGTCGAGCACCGGTCCGCCGGAGTTGCCGCGATGAATGTGCGCGTCGGTCTGGATGAACGTGCGAAAGCCGAGCGCGCGTCCGGTCGCGAGCGAACCGGCGCCTTCGCGGCCGGTCGCTGACACGACGCCGACCGAGGCGCTGACTTCGTCGCCGAACGGATCGCCGAGCGCGACCAACCACTCGCCGACCTGCAGGTCGTCGGAGTTGCCGAGCGGCAACGCCTTGAGCTTGGGCGTGTCGACCGAGAGCAACGCGATATCGAGCTCGGTATCCCGGCCAACGAGCTTCCCAGCGACGTCGGTGCCGTCGGGCAGCACGACGCGCAGGTCGGTCGCGGCCGCGGCGATGTGGTCGTTCGTGACGACGAACACCCCCTTGGCCTCGATCAAGAAGCCGGTGCCGAGCGAGACGTCCGCAGTTTGCTCTGGCGTGCCGGGGAACATCGCGGCCGGGCCGGACTTCACCGGTTGCGCCGCGTGAATCGACACGACGCCATGGCGGGCGCTCGCGACGAGATCGACGAACGAACCGGGAGCGTTCGGATACAGGATTCGCGTCGTCGCCGCGACGGTCGGCATGCCGGCGGCGGCCCCTCGCGCGTCGGGCGGGACCTCGTGTTCGCGACAACCGGCCAGCGCGAGCACCGCGACGATCGCGGCCGAGAGTTTCACGCCGGCGCCTTGCCCTTGGCTTGCGCATCGACGTACGCGACGCGCAGATCGTAGATCAGGCTCGCGAGCATCTTCGCTTCGGACTCCTCGAGGTTGCCCTTGGTCTTCTCCTCGAGCATCGCGAGCACGTCGATCAGATGACGCGCGGTGTCCGGCTCGAGCGGATGCGGCTTGCCGTCGGGCGCCGGCATCTTGCCGAGCGCGATCAACGCAGACGACGCGAGCGAGAGAACGTGGGTCGAGAAATCGACCGGCAACGGGGAGACCGGCTGATCCGCCATGGCCCGAACATATCCCACCCCGCGTTCGGGCGCGCGCCGCGTTCTGAGCGATCTCACGGGCATACGTCGGGAATCCGTGACATCTTCGACTGGTTCTATGGATACATTGCGCGACGCGTCCCCGCCGATTCCGGAGCTCGCCGACCCGACGCTCCCTGCGCCGCTGCAGTTCGGTGGCAAGGAGCAACCGGTCGAGATCGGGCCCCTGACCGAGGAGGTGCTCGGCCAGAGCGCGTTCCTCGACGACGTGCTCGCCGAAGTCGGCAAGGTCGTGGTCGGTCAGCGCGATCTGATCGAGCGCGTGCTGATCGGCCTTTTGACCGGCGGCCACTGCTTGATCGAAGGCGTGCCTGGCCTCGCGAAGACGCTGACCGTCAAGACGCTCGCGCAGACGCTGAACGCGTCGTTCCAGCGCATCCAGTTCACGCCCGATCTGCTGCCCGCGGACATCACCGGCACGATCATCTACAACATGCACACCGGGCAGTTCACGCAGAAGCGCGGCCCGCTGTTCGCGAACCTCGTCCTCGCCGACGAAGTGAACCGCGCGCCCGCGAAGGTGCAGTCGGCGCTGCTCGAAGCAATGCAGGAGCGTCAGGTCACGATCGGCGACTCGACCCAGAAGCTGCCCGATCCGTTCCTCGTGCTCGCGACGCAGAACCCGATCGAGCACGAAGGTACGTTCCCGCTGCCCGAGGCGCAGCTCGATCGCTTCATGCTGCTCGTCAAGGTCAACTATCCGGGCGCCGGCGACGAGCGCGCGATGCTCGATCGGATGACCGCGCTCGAAGTGCCGGAGCCGCGCGAAGTCGCGACGATCGAGCAGATTCGCGCCGCGCGTCGGCTCGTCAACTCGGTCTACATCGAAGATCGCGTGCGCGATTACATCGTGCACGTCGTGCAAGCGACGCGGCGACCGCGCGATTACGGGCTCGGCGAGCTCGCGCCGCTGATCGAGTACGGCGCGTCACCGCGCGCGACGTTGTGTCTCGCCGCAGCAGCGCGGGCACACGCGTTCATTCGCCATCGCGCCTACGTCAATCCCGATGACATCAAGGCGATCGCGCTCGATGTGATGCGCCACCGCGTCGTGGTCACGTACGAGGCCGAGGCCGAAGAGGTTCGCTCTGAAGACGTCGTCCGGCGGATCTTCGAGTACCTGCCGGTGCCGTAGATGGCGCTGACGACGGCCGAGCTGTTCCAGAAGGCGAAGAAGATCGAGATCGCTTCGCGCCGGCTCGTCGACGAGCACCTCGCCGGTCAGTACCACTCGGTGTTCAAGGGTCGCGGCCTCGTGTTCTCCGACGTCAGGCCGTACTACGCCGGCGATGACGTTCGCGCGATCGACTGGAACATCACGGCGCGAATGAACGCGCCGCACATCAAGCAGTTCGTCGAAGAGCGCGACCGCACGGTCAACCTCGTGATCGACATGAGCGCGTCGGGATATTTCGGTTCCACCGGTGCGACGAAGCGCGACCTCGCCGCCGAGCTCGCCGCGGTCGTCGCGTTCTCCGCGATCAAGAACAACGACCGGGTCGGGCTGTTCATCGTCACCGATCGGGTCGAGCGTTATGTGCCGCCGAAAAAGGGCCGCCGCCACGTGCTGCGCGTGATCGGCGAGATCCTCACGTTTCAGCCACAATCACGTGGCACCGATCTCGCGGCCGGTCTGGACTTTCTCGGCAAGGTCGCGCGCCGGCGCTCCGTCGTATTCTTGGTTTCGGACTTCATGACCGACGGCTGGGAGCAGGCGCTGCGCATTTCGGCGCGCCGTCACGAGGTCGTGCCTGTCGTCGTCGGGGATCCGCTCGAGCGCGGGTTGCCATCGGTCGGCGTCGTCGTGTTCGAGGATCTCGAGACCGGGCGGATCGTCGAGCTCGATACGAGTGGACCGGCGGGCCACGAGCTGCGGCGTCGCGCGCGCGCGGCCGAGCAGAAGCGAGACGCGGCGTTGCGGCGGGTCAACCTCGATGTCGTCGAGGTCACGACCGATCAGCCGTACGTCGACGCGCTGGTCGCGTTCTTTCGAGCGCGCGCAAAGAAGATCCACGGATGAGGCGGATCGCGCTCGTAGGAATCGCGCTCGCGTGCGCCGCGTCCGCTGCTCGCGCAGATTCGGGCTCGGGCTCGGCGACGATCATTCAAGTTCCGCTCGACGCGTCGGCGCCCGAGATCAAAGCCGCGGCGAGCCCGAGCGCGCTCGCGCTCGGCGGCAAGCTGACCGTGTTCGTCACCGCGGCATTCGATCCGGGCGTCGAGGTCAACCTGCGCGAGCCGGTCGAGCTCGGCGGCGGCCTCGAAGTCATTCGCCGCACCGCAACCGATCACACGCGAGCGGATGGCCGCACCGTGCGCGAGTGGCAGATCGAAGCGTACGCGTGGGATCTCGGTGACCTGATGATCCCGCCGATCGCGGTGACGTTCACCGCGGCGGGCCACGCGGGCCAGGTCGAGACCAACCCGGTGCCGATTCGCGTCACCGGGGTGCTCGGCGAAAAAGATGAAACGCTGCGCCCGAGCGCGCCGCCGATAGCGCTGTTTCACTACTTCGATTGGCAATGGTGGGCGTGGCGCGGTGGCATCGCGCTGCTCGCGCTCGTCGTCGGCGTGCTCGTCGGTCGGCGGTTTCGCCGCCGTCGCGTCGTCCAGCTCGTGACGTCGGTCGGAGTGCCGGTGCGCGGTGCGCGGATCGATCTGACGAGCGAACGGGCGCTCGCCCAGCTGCTCGCGATCGAGCGCTCCGGCGTGCTCGACCGCGACGATGACCGCAAAGGCGGCTACATGGACATGGCCGAGGTGCTGCGCGAATACCTCGGCGGTCGCTACCGAGTCACCGTCGTCGACCTCACGACCGGCGAGCTGTTGAACGCGCTTGCTGCCGCCGCGCCGTCGGAGGTTCGCGAGATGGTCGCGACCTGGCTCGAGCGCTGCGATGTCGTCAAGTACGGCGGATCGCGGGCGAGCGGCGACGAGGCCCACCGAGTGCTGACCGACGCGCGCGCGATGATCATGACGACCACGCCGGCGGCGATGAAGGCGGCAGCATGACGACGGCTCGCGATCGTCGCCTCGCGCTACTCGCGCGTTACGGCTGGCCGTGGCTCCTCGTCGCGATCGTCGGCGGGTTCTGCGCGCTCGGGTTGCACAGCTATCTCGATCACGAACGCGGCGTCGAGCCGCTCGTGTGGCGCAGCAAGCGCGCTCTCTGGCTGTTGCCGGCGGCCGGGCTCGTCGGCGTCATCGTGTTTCACCTCCAGCGCATGCGCGGCGCGGCGATGGGGTTCTCGCGCGTCGAGTTGATCAAGTCGCGCGGGATGACCGCATGGCTGACCGAGCTGCCCGGCGCTCTCGCGGTCGTCGGCGTCGGGGCACTCGTCGTCGCGCTCGCCCAGCCGCAGACCGATCGCACGGTGACGCACGAGGTCGATTCGATCGACATCATGATCGTCGTCGACATGTCGCGGTCGATGGAAGAGACCGACATCCCGCTGACTCGAATCGACGCCGCGCAGCGCGTGATCCGCCGGTTCTTGCACCGCACGCACAACGATCGGATCGGCCTGGTCGTGTTCGGTCAGAAGGCGATGCTCGAGTGTCCGCTCACCAACGACGCGAAGATGCTCGAGCAGATCGTCGCGGATCTCACCCTCGGCGACGTACCCGCACTCGGCACCGCGATCGGCGATGGGCTCGCACTCGCGCTCGCCCAGCTGCGGCGCTCCGACGCGAAGAGCAAGGTCGTGATCCTGCTGTCCGACGGCGATTCCAACTGGGTGACCCGGTTCGAGCCGGACGAGGCGGCGCACGCGGCGGCGCAAATGGGTGTGAAGGTCTACACGCTGCTCGTCGGGCGCGAAGAGTCCGACATGTTCGGCACGATGTCGGTCAACCCGGCGACGCTGCGCTCGATCGCGCAGATCACCGGCGGCGAGTTCTTCCGCGCAACCGACTACGACTCGTTCGACCACGGCTTCCAATCGGTGCGGAGCAAGCTCGACACGACGAAGCGGACGATCACCGAGCGAATCCCCGACAAGCAGATGTTCCAAGCGATCGCGATCGTCGGCGCGGTGCTGCTGTTCCTTGGCTTCGCGCTCGCTCACGGGCCGCTGCGGAGGCTGCCGTGACGCTTGCGACCCCGTGGGTGATCGCGATCGCGGTCGCGGCGCCGGTCGTGGTGATCGGGCTCGCGCTCCACGA
>CAZDGY010000095.1:0-11929 GCA_964504685.1 uncultured Kofleriaceae bacterium
AGCTCGGAGGTCGCGGTCGACGTCGCACCGCCGATGCCGGTCGCGGTGCGGTTGCATTGCAAGCCCGGGCTCGCCGGGTTGCTCGTCGACGAGCTGCGCGCGCTAGCGATCGAAGGGCGCAGCGATGGCGATGCCTCGGTCGAAGTCGCGCTCGCGGCACCATGGCAGACGCTGTTCGCATCGCGGCTGTGGGCGACCGGCGGGATTCGGATCCCGCGGCCCGCCGGCGACCCCTCGGCGTCGATCGTCGCGGCGCTGTGTGCCCCGGCGACGCGCGCGTTGCTCGCGGCGCTGACTCGCGGGCCAATTCGTTGGCGGCTC
This sequence comes from uncultured Kofleriaceae bacterium, assembly GCA_964504685.1. Classification (GTDB taxonomy): domain Bacteria; phylum Myxococcota_A; class Polyangia; order Haliangiales; family Haliangiaceae; genus JABFXX01. The sequence continues at coordinate 322 of CAZDGY010000095.1, forward strand.
GACCTTCCGCACGGGCGCGAACGTTCGGTCGTCTGGCGCGTAGCGCGCGATGTCACCGCCGCGGCGCCCGAGCTCGTCAACGACCCGACCGCGACGACCTGGGATGTCCGGGTTTCGGACAATGCTGTCGAGCTCGTCCCGCGTCGCGCGCACGATCCGAGGTTCGCGTATCGCGTCGCCGATATCCCGGCGGCCTCGCATCCGACCGTCGCGGCCGCGATCGCCTGGCTCGCGGCGCCGCGTGCGAACGAGCGCGTGTGGGATCCATTCTGCGGCTCCGGGCTCGAGCTCGTCGAGTGCGCACGGCGCGGCGCCGGCAGCGTCGTCGGCAGCGACCGCGATGACACCGCGCTCGCAGCGGCGCGCGCGAACCTCTCCGAGGCCGGCGTTGCCGGCGACGTCTTGCGCGGTGATGCGCTCGAGCTTCGCCCGCCCGGCGCACCGGTCGCGGTGATCGCGACGAACCCGCCCCTCGGCGGCCGGATTCGCGGGGATGCCGGTGCATTGCTCGTCCGCGCGCTGCCGCACTTCGCGCGACAGCTCGCATCAGGCGGTCGCCTCGTGTGGATCACGCCGGCGCCGCGCACGACCACCCCGGTCGCGCGGGCCTTGGGCCTCGTGCTCGCGCGCTCGATCGACGTCGATCTCGGTGGAATTCGCGGTCAGCTCGAACGCTGGAACAAGCGCTAACCGTTACGCGATCCAACCGGTGACGACACCGGCGAGCGTGGCACTGGCGAGCACGAGCCACAAGATCACCGCCATCACGAGCGGTCGCACGCCGACCATGCTCAACGCCCTTCGGCCGAGGCCGAGACCGATCAGCAACAGCGTCGCGGCGAGCAGCCGCTGCGCGCAAGTCGCGACGACATGGCCGGCATCGCGAAGCGCGGGCAGCCACGTGACAAGCGCCGCCGCCGCGACGAAGCCCGCGATGAACCACGGCCGCGCCGGGCGAGCAGCCGGCTCGCCGGGAATCGTGTCCGCGCGCCGAGCTGCGCGCGCCCGCATCGTCGCGATCGCGAACGTGACCGGTACGATCCACAACGCGCGCGCCAGCTTCGCGCTGGTCGCGACCTCGAGCGCACGGTCGCCGTATTGCGCCGCCGCGCCGACGACCGAGCTCGTGTCGTGAATCGCAAGCGCACACCACAGCCCGAACGATTCCGGCGCGAGGTGAAGTGCGGTCCCGATCGCGGGGAACGTCACCAGCGCGACCGCGTTCAGCAAGAACACCGTCGCGATCGCGACCGAGACCTCGTGCGGCTTCGCGCGGATCGCGCTGGCGACCGCAGCGATCGCGCTGCCGCCGCAGATCGCGGTTCCGACGGTGACGAGCAGCGACGTATCACCGGCGACGCGCAACCGCCGGCCGAGCAACGTGCCGAGCCCGAACGCGCACGCGATGCCGAACGCGGTGTAGCCGATGCCGTGAAGGCCGACGCGACCGACGACCGCCAAATTTGCCCCGGCGCCGAGGCCGACGACCGAGGCCGCCAACGCGCGATGCGCGAGCTTCCGCGTCTGGTCGGGCCACGGGTTCTCGAGCAGCAGCGCGATCGCGATGCCGGCGACCAGCGCGATCGCCGGCGTGACCGGCAACGCCAACGCCGCCGCGAACGCGACCGGGATCGCGACCCGAGCGATTCGAACGCGCATGTTCGGGCTCGGGCTCGGGCTCGGGCTCGGGCTCGACAAGACGACAGCGTGTCTGATCGATATCACGTTGAATAATCATGTTTGTGGATGGTCCATCAGATATTCTGATGGCTCGATGAGCGCATTCGACCCTGCCCTGCTCGCGACGTTCTTAGCGGTCGTCGACGCGGGCAGCGTGTCGGCTGCCGCGCGCGCCGTGCACCTATCCCAGCCGGCGGTCACGGCGCAGATTCGCAAGCTCGAAGACGCGCTCGGGGCTCCGCTGTTCCTACGCCAGCCGCATGGCGTGACGCCGACTGATGCCGGCCGAACGCTTGCCGGCTATGCGCGCTCGGTCCGCGCGCTGCTCGACGAAGCGGAGCGGCGGATCTCGCCGGCGGTGGAGCCAACCGGGCCGCTCGTAGTTGCGGCGAGCACGACGATCGCAGCGCACGTCCTACCGCGACTGCTCGCCGAGTTCCGGGCGGTACATCGCGACCTGCCGCTCACGATCTGGGTCGGCAACACCGAAGACGTCGTCGCCGAGGTGCGAGCGGCGCGCGCACCGCTCGGGCTGGTCGAAGGTCACGCGCGAGCGCCGGGGGTGCGACTCGAGCCGTTTCTCGACGACGAGATCGTGCCGGTCGTCGGTCGCGGCGCGCCGTTCGTCGTCCGGCGCACTCGCGATCTCGATGCCATCCCGATCCTGTGGCGAGAGCACGGCTCGGGGACGCGCGCGGTCGTCGAGCGCGCACTCGCGGCGGCGGGACTGCGCAAGCGCGCCGCGCGCCACCTCGACATCGAGCTCGGCAGCACCGAGGCGATCCTCGGCGGCGTCGAGGCTGGGCTCGGAGTCGGCTTCGTCTCGCGCTCATCGGCGCGGGTGCATCTCGCGGCCGGCTTGGTTCGCATCGTGCCGGCGCTCGAGCTCGTGGTCCGCCGCACCTTTCGCTGGGCCCTACCCGCGGGCGCGCTTGCCGGCTCGGCCGCGAGGTTCTACGACTTCGCGACGCGCGCCGCGACGCTGTGAGCGCTACACTCGCCTGCGATGCGCGCGTGTTTGCGTTATGCGCCGGTGTTGCTCGTCGTATGCGCGATCGCGTGTGCACCGGCGATCGCGTGCGCGCTGCTGCAAGGCCGAGCGATGGACGCCGCCGGCGCCCGAGCCCAGCTCCAGCTCGTGTGGTTCGTCGCCGGCCTCGCATTCGCCGGTCAGCTGCTCGCGGTCGGCGCCGCGGCACCGCTTGTCCGTAGCATGGCCGACGGCGCTCCGATCGCGCTGCGCCAGGCCCCCCGAGCCGCGCTCGCGGGCCTCGCTGCGACGATCGGGCCGTGGCTCGTCGCGCTCGCGGCGATCGGCATCGGCTTGGTCGCGCTCGTCGTGCCTGGCGCGATCTTGCTCGCCCTGTTTGCCACGGTTGGCGCGACCGCCCGCGATGGCGGCCGGATCAGCGAAGCACTCGCGACGACCGCGGCCGAGACCCGCGCTCGCCCGCGGCGCGTGATCGCAACCGTCGCAGCGCTGATCGTCGTCGACGTCGCGGTCGCAGTCGCGGTGCGCACGGTGTTCACGCATGCGATTCCCGCCAAGCCGACCGCGGCCGACTTCGCGGCGATCCACGTCGGACTTCAGTTGTTTGCTGCCGCCATCGTCGTCATCACGCCGATCGCCGCTTGCGCGCTGGCTTGCGCTCGCCCCGCGACCGCGCGCTAGCCGCCCGGCATCGCGTCGTGAATGATACGCTGGCGATCTATGGGACGCGCGCGTGCAGGTGTAGCGGCAGCGGTGTGCCTGGGGTTGATCCTCGCGTCGACGCTCGTGCTCGATTGGTTTCACGCGAGGATCGACGTCTCGTCGATCGCTGGCGATGCGGTCGTGAAGTCGATGGTCGATCAAAGCCTCATCAAGATCGACCTGCGCTCGATCAGCGTGTGCAACGAAGGCGTGTGCATGTCAGCGCCGATGAGCAAGCTCGTCGGCGCGTATCCCACCGTCGCGGGGGCGGCGTTCTGGACGAGCCTATTGCTCGCCGCACTGGTGGCGTTCCAGGCAGGCCTGCGCGTGATCGGCGGGATGCCCGCCGTCGGGTTCAACCGGCTCGGCTACCTACTCGCGTTCGCGTCGTTCGCGACCGGGACGCTCGCCGGTTACATGTTCGGGCCCGAGACCGGCAACCACGCCGAGGCCGGGTTCGCCGCGACGCGGACCTGGGGCCCAGCGGCGCTGCTGCTGGGCGATCTCGTCGCGATCGTCGCGCTGTACTTCGCGGTGAAGCCCGACGAACAAGCGTTCGAGTCGCCGGTGATCACGCATCCGCGCGCCGCGGTGGCCGCAGCGCCGGCGGTAACGCCGGCACCCGCGCGCTCCAACGTGCCCGATTCGATCCCTCTGGACGGTCGCCCGCTCGAAGAGCGAGCAGCGCCTCCGGCTCGTCCTGCCGAGCCCCAGGGACCTACCGCGGCGCCACCCGCGCTGCGCGGCAGGCTGAGTTATGCGACCGCGACCGCGATGCTCGCGTCGATCGGGATCGACGCCACGCTCGAAGCCGGCGCGACGCGCATGGTCCGATGGAGCGAGGTCGTCGGCGTCCACGCGCGCAGGTTGCCGTCCGCTCCACCGTTCGACGGCGTGACGTTCGTCGATGTCGTGTCGACTGCCGGCGCGACGCTCCGCATCCTGCCGTGGACGCGACTGACCGGCGAGACGCTCGAGACTGGAGAAGGACGGATGCGCGCGATCGTCAAGCTGGTCGAGACGCGCTGCCCCGGCGCGAACGTCGACCGTGCGACGCGTGCGTATGCCGATGGCGCCGAGCCAGCTCGCCAGCTCCCCGACGAGGCCACGCTCGCGGCCCACGACGAGCACCTCGCTTGACTCGCTAGACGCCGAAGCGCTCGAGCGCGCCGCGCAGCTCGCTGCCATCGCGCGCGATCGCAACTCGTGGATCGGCGACCGCTGCCGCTTGCCGGCCGTACCACACCGCATTCCAGCCCGCGCCGAGCGCACCCGCGATGTCGGCGGCGTACGAATCCCCGATATGGATGCGCGGTGCCGGATCGTCAGCCGCTCGCCCGAGCCGCGCGAGCGCATGATCAAAGATCCGCCGGTCCGGCTTCTCGATGCCGAGCCGGCCCGAATCGACGATCACCGGGAACAGCGATGCGAGCCCGCTCTCGGTCAGCAGCTCGGCGAGCCGACCTTCGGAGTTAGACACCACGACGAGCGCGACGCCGCGCGACGCGAGCTCGCGCACGACCTCGATCACGTCCGTGATCGGCTTGCGAAATAGATTCGCTCGCGGTTGCTCGCCCTGAAGCCAGTCGGCGAGCTCCGCCGCCCCACGCACGCCGGCGCCTTCGAGCAACGCGGTCATCAGCCCGTGCCAAACCCGCCCGTGGCCGCGGGCGGCCAGCGTCTCGTACAGCTGCCAGGCTGCGGGAGCGGAGGCAGCGAGGGCCGCCGGATCGACGGAGATCCCCCGCGACACCAGCCGGTGAGCCAGGAAGTCAAGGTCGAGCTCGACCAGAGTCTGGCCTGCGTCGAAGCTGACGACTGGGACCACCGCGCCGCAGTATACTCCGTGGATGCTCGATGGGGCTTCTGCCCACGTGCCCGGCGTCCTCGTCGTGTGGAGCGGGTCGAACCCGACGATCCAGGCGTTTCGCGTGCCGTCGACCGGCGTCGTGATCGGCCGCGAGCTGCTCGAGTCCACGAACGACGATCGGATCAGCCGGCAACACGCGCGAGTCGCATGGAAAGATCGCCGGTTCGTCGTCACCGATCTGGGCAGCCGCAACGGCACGTACGCCGGCGGCCACGCGCTCATCGACCGCGAGGTGACGGTCACTCCGCCATCGGTCGTTCGCACCGGCCGCACCGTGTGCGTGCTGGTCGATGACATCCGCAAGTTCGAGGGCGGCACGATCGAGAGGCGCCACGACGCGATCATCGGTGCGAGCACGCGCGCGCTGTGGCTGCAGATCGAAGACGCCGCCCGCAACGGCAAGAATGCGCTGATCGTCGGCGAGCCCGGCAGCGGCAAGGGCCGGATGGCGCGCGGCTATGCGGGCACCCGCAATCGGCCAGATGCGGTGTTCAACCCGACGATCCAAGCGGTGCCGCTCGAGCGCATCGCCGCGCCGCAGATCGAGACGCTGATCCTGGAGCAGGTCGGCAAGCTCGGCGCCGCAAACATCGCGACGCTCGCGAAGCTGCTCGATACCCGACCGAATCTGCGATTCGTTACGACCGCGGTCATGCCGCTCGAGCACCTCGGCATCGCGCCCGAGATCGCGGTCCGCCTCGGGACCAGCGCGGTGTTCATGCCACCGCTGCGTGAACGTCCCGACGAGATGGCTCAGCTCGTCTACGACGCGGTGCGCGGCGCCGAGTCTGGCTTGCAGATTCATTCGACGCTGATCGAGGCCTGCCTGCTCCGGCCGTGGCCGGGCAACTCGCGCGAGCTCGTGGCCGAGGTCAGCCAGACCGCACACGCGGTCGCGGCACAGGGCAAGAACAACATCCGCGGCGAGGACCTCGGCAACGATGCCGGCCATCTCATGGTCGGCGCTCCGACGCTCAACGCCGCTGCGCAACCCACCGCGGTCGGCAAGCCAGGCCCGCGGCGCTAGCGCTTCCGCCGTCTAACTAGCGCCACGACCAAGCCGATCAGCGCGAGCCCGCTACCGCCGCCGGACGTCGAGCAGCCATGGTGAACGCCCGCCGTTCCCGCGTCGCCGGTCTCGGGGTTCTCGCTATCGGTGTCGCCGGCGCCGGCGGGCACGAGCCGGATCGCATCGAACACGAGCTGGACGTTCGAGCTGTTCGGCTCACCGGTGTTGTCCGCTAAGTGCACGCTCTGCGTAGCGCCGGCGGCGAAGTCGAACGTGCCGAGCGTCTGCCAGCCGTCGACCGCGCTCTGATCGATCGTGACGCTCGACTTGGCCCCGCTCGCGATGATCTCGTACGTCGCCTGCTTCGACTGCGCGTACGCCGCCGCGGTGTAGACGTCGACGCGGTAGCTGCCGGCGCTCGTGAGGTTGATGTTCCAGTCGCCGTAGTTCGATTCGATCGCGTCGTCGGTGGTGTGCGTCCAGTACAGCTCGCCGCCGATGCCGGCGTCGGTCACGTGGCGCATGTACGCGGCTGGGCCACCGGCGATGAAGCACGGGTCGCTGTCGTCGATCATGCCGCCGCCGGGGGGCAGCGCAGCGCAGCTCTGCGGCGGACCCAGAAACGCATCGAACGACGCCTGATCGCCGTTCCAGCGATCGACATCGACCGCGTGCGCGATGCCCGCGATCGTGCCTGACGACGTGTACTGCCAGAACGCCCAATCGGTCCACGGCGCGGCGATATCCGGGCACGCCGCGGTCGTGTACTGCGCGTGCCACAGCGGCGAGCTGGTCAGATCCGGTCCGCCGACCGAATCGCGCCAGAAATAGAACCCGGTGTAGATGATCGGCGGTCGACCGATCGCAGCGTCGACATGCGCGACCCACTTCTTCACCGCGGTGGCGACCGCGGTCGGTCCGAGGCCGTCGGTGACTTCGACGTCGATCACCGGCGGCAGATCATCCGGCTTCATCGGCCCGGTCTTCGTCAGCAACAAGTCGGCTTGTGCGATCGGATCCTGGCTCGGGCGGAACAGCTGATACGCACCGTGCTTGATGCCGGCTGTCCGGCTGCCGGACCAATTCGCGGAGAACTGCGGATCGACAAAGTCGGTACCGTCCGAAACTCGGACAAACGAATACGCGACACCCGCGCCGGCAACCGCCGACCAATCGATCGTGCCTTGGAAGTACGAGACGTCGATGCCTTTGACCGTCGGACCGACGCCGCACACCGTCGCGGCTTGGACGGTGTCGGCGACGATCGGAGCTGGCGCGGGATCGGTACACGCCGCGAGCACGGCAAACAAGGCAACACGTTTCACGCGGCTGACAAACAGCAAGCGCTACGCCAGCGCAACCGCGCGGATCTGCGCGCGTCCCACTGCCCACGCGCGTGGTCAGTGCTCGTGCGTGTGGGCAACGTGCGGGCGCCTCGCGGGTAGCGCGGCGTCGCCGTGCGCCAAGCCGCAGGCGTGGACTTCGATCGTCAGGTGCGCGACGCCGAGCGCCTCGAGCACCGCGGCCCGGTAGTAATCGACTTCGCGCGGCGTTGCGGTGACCAGCGAGACGATGCAGCTGCGCCGATCCGGGCCCAGCTCCCAGACGTGGAGATCGGCGACGCGCACGTCGTCGATCGATTCGAGTCGCTTGCGGACCTGCTGTTCGTGCGCTGGGGACGACACGACGTCGAGCAGCTGCCGGCTCGCTTGCCGGCACAAGCTAACCGCCCACCACGTGATCACCGCGCCGCCGATCAGGCCCATCATCGGATCGAGGAACCACAGCCCGGCATACTTGCCGAGCGACAGCGCGCCGATCGCGAGCAGCGACGTCATCGCGTCGGCGATGATGTGGATGTACGCTGCGCGCAGGTTGAAATCGAGCGTGCCCGCCTTCGGCTTGTCGTCGTGGTCGTGGTGGTCGTGGTCGTCGTGGTCGTGGTCGTGGTCGTCGTGATCGTGGTCGTCGTGCTTGCCGTGATCGTGGCCCGCGTGATCGTGCGAGTGGCCGCCGAAGTGATGGCCGCCGTGGCCGAGCAGCACCGCCGACACGATGTTGACGACGAGGCCGAGCACCGCGACCGGCAGCGCGTCGCTGTAGTCGACGGTGTGGCGCGTGACGAGATTCTCGACGCCTTCGAACGCCATGAACAGCGCGACCAACAACAGCAGCACGCCGCTAGTATACCCGGCGAGCGCGTAGATCTTGCCGGTGCCGAAGCTGAACACGTCGCTCGCCGCGTGAGTGCGCGCATACCAGTACGCGACGAGCGCGAAGCCGAGCGCCGCGACGTGCGTGCCCATGTGCCAGCCGTCGGCCTTGAGCGCGATCGATCCTGTGCGCCAACCGACGATCAGCTCGCCGATCATCATCATCGCGGTGATGCCGACGACCCACTTCGTCCGCCGCTCGCCCGACTTGTTGTGGGCGGCGTCGTCCTCGTGATGGACGTGCGCGGATAGTTCGTGGGCCTGCACTCGTCACAGCTTAGCGCGTATCAAAGACGAAGACCGAGCCCCGGTTCACGGGGTCTCGGGCCTCGAGGCTCGTGTGCGTTACGAGCGTCGCGGCTCGTTGCGATCGCGGCCGGGTTGCGGCTGCCCCTGAGGCATCTGGCCACCGCGTTGTTCGTCCGGTTTCCTCTCGGGCTGCTGGCCGGTCTTCTGAGTCTGGTTCTGGTTCTTGTCCTGCTCGTATGGCTTCTTGGGATCAGACATTTGAGATTCCTTTCTGCAACGAGGTAGGTGCAGCTCGCATGCCGCACGAACTTCGCGATTAGCCGTCGCCGCGCGCGACGTGAGCGCACGACGGGCGTGCCCGCTCCCTCACTCCTTCGCGACGGAATGACAGCCGCTGCAGCCGAATCCGGTTTGGTCCTCGGGCGTCCACTCTTTGAGCTGGAGCACCTTCGCGATCGTCGGCTTGACCTGTGTCGCCATCCACTCGATGTCTTCCTTCTTGAACTTCGACATGTCGTGGCTCAGCCGCGGCAGCTCGGGGTTCGGCATCTTGAAGTGGCGCTGCTCGCCGCCTTTGCCGTGACAGGTCTCGCAGCCGAACTCGGCGTAGCGCTTCGCGTCGTGCTGCTTGAACACCGGCTCGAGCGCGGGCACGACCTTGTCCTGCATGAACTCCGCTTTTTGCTCGTGCGAGAGCTTGTCGAACGGCACATCGGGGAGCGTCGAGGTCGCGCTGCCCGCTCCGTTCGTCGACGGTGACTTCGCACCGCAAGCGGCGAGCAGGACGATGCAAGCGAGGTGTTTCATCGGCCGGATAGTAGAGGCCGATCCGCCGAGCACAAGTCGCGGCGCGAAGATTCTGGCGTCCCAGCGGCCTAGTGACCGCCGAGGTACGCCTTGCGGATCGTGTCGTCGGATGCGAGCTCGGACGCCTTGCCCGACGCCACGAGCGTGCCGACCTCGAGCACGTGTGCGGTCGATGCGATGCGCAGCGCCATGTGCGCGTTCTGCTCGACGAGCAGGATCGTCGTGCCTTCGCTGACGATCGTGCGGATGATCTCGAAGATCTTCGCGACGATCTGCGGCGCGAGCCCGAGCGACGGCTCGTCGAGCAACAGCAGCTTCGGTCGAGCGAGCAACGCGCGGGCGATCGCGAGCATCTGCTGTTCGCCGCCCGACAACGTGCCGGCGTTCTGGTCGAGCCGCTCGGCGAGCCGCGGAAACAACTCGAGCGAGCGCGTGCGATCCTTGGCGACCTCGGCGGCATCGGTGCGCAGGAATGCTCCGAGCTGGAGATTCTCGTCGACCGTGAGGTTCGAAAAGATGCCGCGACCTTCGGGCACGTGCGACATCCCGAGCGCGACGATCGCGTGCGCCGGCTTACCGGTGATGTCTCGGCCCGCGAGCTTGACCGTGCCCTTCGTCGGCCTTACCAGCCCCGAGATCGCGCGCAGGGTCGTGGTCTTGCCCGCGCCGTTCGCGCCGATCAGCGTCACGATCTCGCCGGCGGCGACCGAGAAGCTCACGCCCTTCAACGCGTGAATGCCGCCGTAGTGAACGTCGATGCCTTCGACCTCGAGCAGCGCGGTCATGCGGCCTCGTCGGGCACGCCGAGATACGCCTCGATCACCTTCGGATCTCGCTGGATGTCGTCGGGCTTACCGGCCGCGATCGTCACGCCGTGATCGAGCACGGTGATGTGCTCGCAGATCTCCATGACGAGCCCCATGTCGTGCTCGATCAGCAAGATCGCGACGTCGAACGTCTCGCGCAGCGACTCGATCAACGCGCGCATCTCGTGCTTTTCCTGCGTGTTCATGCCGGCAACCGGCTCGTCGAGCAGTAACACCTTCGGCTCGGTCGCGAGCGCGCGGGCGATCTCGAGTCGCCGTTGATCGCCGTACGGCAGGCTCTTGGCCTGTTCGGCTGCGCGGTGCTGGATGCCGAGTACGTCGAGCAACTCGAGCGAGCGCTCGGTGATCGCCGCCTCCTCGGCGAGGTACAGCGGCGTCCGCAGCAAGCTGCGCCACAGCCCGCTTTTGGCGCGCACGCCGGCAGCGGTCCGCACGTTGTCGAGCACCGAGAGCTCGCCGAACAACCGGATGTTCTGGAACGTGCGCGCGAGGCCCGCCTGCGCGATCGCGCTCGGCTTCTTGCCGTCGATCCGGCTACCGCCGAGGTGAACGTCGCCGGAGTCCGGCGTGTACACCCCAGTCAACAGGTTGAACACCGTGGTCTTGCCCGCGCCGTTCGGCCCGATCAAGCCGCGCAGGCTCTGCGCCGGCAGCTCGAGAGAGAAGTCGCACACCGCCTTGAGGCCGCCGAACGCGAGCGACAGATCTTTGGCCGCGAGCGCGTTCACGGCTTGCTGTCCCCCGGCGGCAACGCGGTCGCCTTCGGCGGCTTGGCCTTACCGAGCCCGAGCTTGCCGACGAGTCGGCGCCACGGCCCGGTGTCCCACAGCTCTTTGATCCCGAACAGACCCTGCGGCCGCACGATCATCACGACGATCAACGCGAGCGCGTAGATCGGCATGCGGTAGTCCGAGAAGCTGCGAAATAGCTCCGGCATGATCGTGAGCCCGATCGCCGCGACGATCACGCCGGTGATCGATCCCATCCCGCCGAGCACGACCATGATCACGAGGTCGATCGACTTCTGAAACCCGAGCTCCGCCGGGTTGAGCGTCGTGCCGAGCTCGTGCGCGAACAGCGCGCCACCGATGCCGGCGAAGAACGCGGCCATCACGAACGACACGACCTTGACCCGCGCGGTGTCGATGCCCATCGCGCTCGCCGCGATCTCGTTCTCGCGCACGGCGAGCAGCTGCCGCCCCTTCGACGACGACTTCAGGCGATACGCCGCGATCACGGTGATCGCGACGAACACGTAGA
>CAZDGY010000096.1:0-11876 GCA_964504685.1 uncultured Kofleriaceae bacterium
TGCGCGACACGGCGAAGCTCGAAGCCGTCGGCCGGCTCGCCGGCGGCATCGCACACGACTTCAACAACCTGATCAACGTCGTGATCGGTCGTAGCGAGCGGTTGCGGCGCGGCTTCGCGCCTGCCGACCCGGTCGCGATCCAACTCGCGCAGATCACCGCGGCGGGCGAGCGCGCGGCGGCGCTGACTCGCCAGCTGCTCGCGTTTAGCCATGCGCGGTTCGTGCCGCGCGAGGAGCTCGACCTCAACTCGCTCGTTCGCGATCTCGGCGATGTGCTGCTGCCGCTGATCGGGGAGCACGTGGAGCTATCGTTGACGCTCGCGGCCGACGCCGGCGGGGTCTTCGCCGACCGCAGCCAGATCGAACAGCTGGTGATGAACCTCGCGGTCAACGCGCGCGACGCGATGCCGACGGGCGGAACGCTCGAGATCACGACGGAGCGCCGGGTGCTCGAGGCGGCGCACGCCGGGCTCGCGCCCGGTGATTACGTCGCGCTGTCGGTGCGCGATACCGGCACGGGCATGACGTCCGACACGCTGTCGCATTTGTTCGAGCCGTTCTTCACCACGAAGCAGGACAAAGGCACGGGGCTCGGACTGTCGACCGTGTACGGCATCGTGCGGCGGCTCGACGGCTCGATCCAGGTCGACAGCTTGCCGGGCAGCGGCACGCGATTCGAGATCTTGTTGCCGCGTGTCATCGCGCAGCCGCGCCGCGGGCCCGCTGCCTCCGATCGCACCCCGGTGCCGGTCACCGGACACGTCACGGTGTTGCTCGTCGAGGACCTCGCATTGTTGCGCGGTGCGATTCGCGATCTGCTGATCGACGACGGCTATCACGTGCTCGAGGCGAGCGGCCCCGAACAGGCGCTCGCACTGGTCTCGTCGACCTCCGAGCCGATCCAGCTCGTGATCACCGACGTGATCATGCCGGGCATGGGGGGACGCGAGATGGTCTCGCGTCTGCGCGCCGCCAATCCGCGCCTGCGTGTGATCTTCATCTCCGGATACACCGCCGACGCCGAGCTCGACAGCGCGCTCGACCCGGGCACGACGCGGTTCCTCGCGAAGCCGTTCAATCCCGAGCAGCTCTCGAACGCAGTCAGCGAGTTGCTGTCGATCCGGGCGAGCGCCCGACCGAGATCGGACTAGAACACGACCGCGATCGTCTCGGTCGATGCGGCGCCGCAGTCGGTGCCGGCGAGGGCCTGGACGGTCTGCAACACGTCGAGCGTGCCGTGGGCTGGATCGATCGCGGTTAGCGATAGCGAAAAGCTGCCGGTCGGGGTCGACTGATCGCCGGCGCTGTAGACGCACGCGCCATCGCCGATCGATCGCGCGCCGATCGCGTGCCAGCTCGCAACGGTCTCCGACGAGTAGTTGCCGGCGGGTGGGTGTGCGCCGAGGTCGAGCTCGATCATGACTTTCGCGCCGAGCAGCGCCGAGTCGATCGCGAAGTCGAGGCTGTCGCCCAACGTCGGACAGTTATCGGCCGAGAGCGTCGATTCGGCGAAGTTACCCGCGAACGTCACCGGGCACGCGTCGCCGCACAATGCGGCATCGGCGCAGGTCGGCGTCGTGTTGTCGCCGCATGCGGCGAGAGCGATGGTCAGGCCGAGCAGCTTCACAGCGATCTCAGGTATTCGACGAGCGCGGCTTCGTCGTCCGCAGACAGCGAAGAGATGTCGCCCATCGTGCCGCGCGTCTGCTCGAGCACGTCGTGCAATGTCGCCGCGCTGCCGTCGTGCAGGTACGGCGGGGTCGATGCGACGCCGGTCAGCGACGGCGTATCGAACATGCAAGCGGCGCGCGGGTCGCCGAGGATGTCGGTGTGGGCGACGTCGGGGTACGAGCCGGTGTTGCACGTGCCGACGTCGTGCAAGACGATCGAGCCGGTCAGATCGAGCGTCGGGTTGCCGCCGCCCGAGTCGGTGAACCGCGGACCGCTATGACAGTCGAAGCAGCCGACATCCGGGTTCATGAAGATCGTCTGGCCGCGCGCGACCTTCACCGGATCGGTCGTCGGCGGCTTCGGCGCTGGAATCCCGAGGTTGACGTACGCGCTGATCGCGTCTAGCTCGCTCGCCTGCGCGATCGGGTCGAACGACCCGCCTTGCTCGATGTTGATCGTGCGGTAGTAGTCCTGGACCGCATTGCGGTCAGCGGTGCGAAACAGAAAGCCGGTGCCGAGCATGCCGCCGGCATTTGTCGGCGTATCGCGCGGACCCTGCGCGAAATCCCACGTCACCGCGTCGCTCCGACCTTCCATGTGGCAGCTCGCGCACGCGACCCAATGGTTCTGCGTCAACGGATACTGATCGCTGTTCGCCGAATAGAACAGCTGCTGGCCGAACCGCAGCGTCGTCGGCATCGGATCGCTCGCGATGCGCGAGATCGGTGCGCCGTCGACGGTCAGCGTGATTCCGGTTGCGGTGTGAGCGATCGCGACGACCGCGATATCGGCGGTGTTGCGTTCGTCGATGTACGCGACCGAGTCATCTGCTGACAGCACGATGCCATCGGGCATGTGTCCGGGAAGCGGACGACCGAGCGCGGCCTCGACTCGGCCAACCCCGTCGATCGCGAGAACGTCTTCGCTGTCCTGATCCACGACCAGCGCGAGCGAACCGTCGTGGGTCCACGCGATCGCGTGCGGCCCCGAAACGACGTCGGCGAACGAGCCGTCGATCCCCGGCACATCGAGCGCATCGATCGACAGCGTCGTCTCGAACGTACCCGCGCCCGCCGAGAACACCGAGATCGATGGGAACACGGTGCTCTCGAAGTTCAGCGCCGGTTGCGGCGTATCGATCCCGAGCAGCACGTGCGCGACCCACAGCTCGTCGGTGCCGGGCCGCGCCGCGACGTCGTACACCGCGCGCGGGACGCCGTGAGCGAGGCGCGCGTCACCGCGAGGTGCAGTCGCCGGAATCGAGAGCGTCGCGCGCGTCGTGAGCGTGTCGGGATCGAGCGCGATGACGCTGCCGCCCGCAAACTGCGTGACGAGCAGCGAGCCGTCCGCGGGTGACCAGCCGAGCCCCCACGGTTCGGCCGGTACCGTGCCGGTCGCGATCACTTGGAGATCTGCGGCGTCGACTTTGACGACCGTGTAGTCCTGCGACGACGCGACATAGATCGCGGAGCCATCGGCCGCGACGGTCACGCCGACCGGTTCGCTGCCGACTGCGACCGTCAGGATCGCGTGGGTCGCGATATCGATCGAGTACAATAGGCCAGAGCGTTGGCCGGTGACGTACAGCGTAGCGCCATCGATCGACAGCGCGAGCGCGCGCGGCATGACTGCGGGCGCGAAGTTGCCGCTGCCGTCGGCGGTCGGGGCCGGCCCGAGTGAAATCTCGGCGGTCGCGGCCCGCGATGCCGTGTCGATCACCGAGACCGAGTCACTGTCGGCGTTGACGACATACAGCGTGGCGCCATCATCCGAGAGCGCGATCGAGCTCGAGTGTGCGATCGAGCCGGTCGATCCGCCGGTCGCATCGGGTGGCGCGGGCTTCGAGTAGCAAGCGGCGAGTGACAGCGCGGCTAACAGGGCATGCTTCGTCATTGCGGCCTCGCGATGTGGAACGTGACCGAGTCGGCGAGTGCAGCGGGCAGTTGCGCGTCGTCGATTTCAGGAACGCAGTCTTGTTCGCGGTCGGAAGTCAGCTCCGGCTGTTGTCCGGGCAAGATGTGCTCCTGCAGCACGCCGATCTCGCCGGTCAGCGTTCGTTCGCCCATCTGCAGCCCGCCGCGCGGCAACCCGTCGACGACGTTCGTGCATTCATTCGGCCAGTCGACGAGCCGGTTCGCGTTGCGATCGTCCCAGCCGTTGAGCACGAGCTTGTTGAGTCGGCCGAGTAGCTCTTCGATCTGCGGCTCGAGTGCCTCGTTGCCCGGCCGCGTCGCGACGAGCTCGTACATGTCGCGCAACGAGCTCTGGATCAACGCGAACCGCAGTGGGGTGAACTCGACATCGTCGACCGGCGCCGCGGTGACCGAATAGATCCGCGCCGTCCTGTCATAGAACACTGCTTGCATCCGGTCGAACACCGCGATCGCGCGATCGCGATAGCGAACGTCGCTGGTCGCGAGATACGCCGCGAACAGCCCGCGAATCGCTGCGGCGTGCGAATCGATCACGTCGCTGTCATCGACCACCGCGCCGGTCGCCACGTTCCAGCCGGCGTACGCGCGCCCGGTGTCGTCGGTCAGGTGGTCGTACAGCAGCGTCGCCTGAGCGCGCAGCATCTGGTCGACGCGGTTCGCGAACGTCAGCGTCGCATCGCCTGGGTACGCGAGCGCCAAGCCGTCGAGCGCGGTCGCGATCCCGGCGCTGTCCGGCGAGTTGTTCGAGTACAGCTCGAGCTTCGAGCTCAACGCGCGATGGACGGTGCGTAGGCCGATCACCGTGTAGGCGAGCGACGTCGTGGCAATCGTCGCGCCGCGCGTCGGTGTTGCACCCGCGAACGTGACGTCATCGACGAGCGCGCCGGAGGTCGGATCGGTGTGCAGCCGATCGAGGTTGACGATCGCGACGCGGATCATCGCGAGCGCGCGATCGTGCAGCGTCGATTCGCCATCGGCGAGCCCGTTATCGGCGGGGAACGGGTCGCCATCGAAGAACACCGCCGCGGTCTGCGCGCCTCCGACATCGGCGTTGAGCGCATCGGTCAGCGCGAAGAATTCGGCGAACCCCATCGCGAGCCCGATCTGATCGAGTAGCGAGCTGTCTGCGGATGCCAGCGAGTACGCCGGCATCGGGAACACGCCGCCGTCGTCGTTCTCGGTCACCGCGACCTTGCCGGCAAACCATCGCAGCGGCGATCCGTAGCCGTACGCGAGCGCATCCGCGATCGACGCGAACCCGGACAACGTCGTGCCATTGCTCGTAGTCAGCGACTTCAACCAATCCTCCGCGCGATTGTCGGCCATCGCGAGGAACATCTGCGATTGAAAGCCTTCGATGTCGCTCGAGCCGAGGTACGTTCCGGCAGCGGTCGGCATGCCGCTGGCGTCGGCGCCGATGATCAGGTTCCCGATGGTGCCCACGTTGGGGACGTCGCCGATGTCGACCGACGCGACCGCGGCTTCGGTCGAGTCGTGCATGACTTGCAGGTAGTTCAACGTCCACAAGCCGTACTTCCACAGCGAGAAGCCGTCAGCACCTGGCGTGATCGTCGGATCGATCTGCTGCGCGCGATTCGCCAGCTGCAGCGACTTGGCGTCGCACTCGTAGTCGGCGCAACCCACCGCGCCGGTCGCGCCCGGGTCGTCGTCCGAGCTGATCGCGCATTGCAGCGCGACCGTGCCGACGGGTGCGATCGCTGGATCGAAGCTCGCGAACACGTGGTTCGTCGGCCAGATGCCGGGCCAACCGATCGGATTGTCCGCCGCGTGGCTGATCGCGAGAGGGTAGGTGCCCGCGGGGAACACGAACCGGCCGGTCGCGTTGCTGCCCGCGGCGAAGTGCTGGACCGTGTCGATCAGATGCGTCGTGGCGGCGGTGCCGTGCGCGGCGTCCGGGTTGACGAGCGGGCCGTACGCGAGCGACGTGCCGGCGCCGGCCTCGAACGCCAGGTTGTTCATCGGCTGCTTCGAGTACTCGTACGATTCGACCGCGGTCGAGAACCCGGGCAGATCGATCCACGCACCGGCCGACCACACCGACGTGTCGAAGTAGAGATCCGGCGGCAAGTGGTCGCGGCTGTAGTTGCCGAGGTTGCGGCCCATCGCTTCGGCGAGCGGCTCGCCGGAGATTTGCATCTCGCCCGCAGCGATCATGTGCTCGCGCACGACGAACCGCGTGCTGCCGACGGTCGAGGTCACGATGATCGGTGGCGCGGCCGAGCCCGCGTCGGGGGCGGGTGGCGCGGTGGTCGAATGGCAAGCGGCGAGCGCGACGAGCGCGATCCGCCGCATTAGAAGCTCCCCAACTGGAGCTCGGGCGAGCATACGTAGTCGTTGTAGTAACCGCAGCCGACGTGGCACGTGTTGCAGTCGCCGGTCGGAATGCCGCCGTACGACGTGCCGGAGGGCGCCGCGGTTCCACGCCACGTGATCGAGACCGCCTTCGAGTCCGGATCCTCGGCGAGCTCGAACCACTCCCAGTCGGCCGCGCCGCCGGAGTTGAAGTTGCCGCCGCGTTTGGCCGCCGCGAGGATCAGCATCTGCGAGTTCTCGCGCGCTTCGACGATCACCGTGCCGACCGGGAACGTCTTCGACCCCGATCGCGGCGCTTGATTGAGGTACTGAGTGCGCGGACCGAGCACGACCGGAGCATACGTGCCGTCGTCGGCCGGCCCTAGATCGTGGACCGAGGGCCATTGGCGAAAATCGGCGAACGTGTTGACGAACGCGACGAACGTCTCGTCGCTATCAGGTCTCGCGTCGGGCACGACGGTGTTGCCACACCCGGCAAGCGCAATGACGGCGACCGCCGCGCCGTAAACAGCGGCCGCTCGGCTCGAGCAGTCGGGCGGCCTTCGCTTCGCGCGGGCAGCCGATCGATCAATCAGCCTTGCGGCTGAACTGATACTGAAAACCAAATTCACTGCGCGCGAGTCTCCACCCCAGCCGAGGGGAGATCAAGCGGCAAGATTCCCCTTGGCCCGCGCCCGCGCCCGCGCCCGATTACGACGCGACCTTTGGGACTTTGTACTTCGCGAGGAACGCGAGTGCTCGCACGCCGCGCAGCGCCCAGAACGTCGCTAGGAAGCCGATCACCAGGAACGCGGCGCCGACGTACATGATCGTGGTCCACGGCACATCCGCGACCGTGGCAGCGCCATCGCCAAGCTTATCGTTGATCGCATCGAGGCTCTTGTCCGCGACGACGACGAACAGCCACGGCACGAGCAACGCGACCAGCACGGCGACCGGACCCCACTTCCAGAATCGCAGATGGTCGCGCAGCGCAACACCGTCGTTGAACTTGCGCTGGAAGATCTGCTGCGACTTGCCGAGGAACAGCACCATCGCCGCGATCACCGCGACGAGGTTGAACGCGAGGAACAGGACGACGCTGATCATCGCGATGAACACCGGGCCGCTCGCCGCGCCGGGGACCGACTCGAGGTACAGCACGCTCGCGGTGAAGTAGCCGATCAGCGCGTCGAGTGCGGGGCCGACGACGCGCGATAACACCGCGCCGGCGACCAGCGTGAGCACCACGAGCACGCCGATCGTGCAGATCGTCGCGACCAATTCGCCGCCGACTCGGCGCAACGCGCGGTGCACGACCTCGCGGCCGGATCCGGTCCCTGCCGCAGCAGCCGCTGGCAACGCGATGATCTCGAGCAGCGTCGGTTTGATCGCCACGATGAACAGCAACATCGTGATCGCGAGCATCACGGTCGGGATCATCGCGAACAGAAAGTCGAGCTTCTTGAACGCACGCGCGATCGTGACGAACACGCCGGCGTCTTTGATCAGCTGCTGGCCATTCTCGATCAATAGCGCCGCCGGTTGCTCGTCGGTGTCGCTCTGCAGTTGCTCGAGCGTCGGGCCAAACAGGCTATTGCCGAGGGCCCGGTACGTGTCGGCCTGCGAGTCGAGGGTTTCGAAGAACCCCGATGCGATGTGGAGCTGCGGGTTCGTCGCGGTGCCGAGCGCCGCGGCGGTCGTGCGGTATCCGACGACCACGAGCCCGAACAAGTTGACGATCAGCACGAACGTGCCGGCCGCGAGCGCGCTGTACTTGAACAGCTGCGCGCCTTGTCCCGGATAGCGCTTGCGCAAGACGAGCGGCATCGCGAGCAACAGCAGCCCGAGCAACGAGAACCAGCGAATCAGCATCGCGATCTTGCTCATGCGCGCCGACGACTTCGCGTCCATGTTGCGTTCGAGCCGGTCGAGCACCTTGGTGCGCGCCACCGAGACCATCGCGCGCATTCGCTCGGCCGATAGCGGCGGTGCATCGGGTGCGGCGGCGCCGACTTCGTGCGGGACGCCCGCGAACTCCTTGTCTTGTTCGAGCGGCGGGCTGGTGTCTGCGGGCGCGTCGTCCGGCGCAGCTCGTGCGCTGTCGTCGTCGGTGGCGGGTTCGTCGGCGAACGCGGCGCGAGACCCGAAGGCCAACACCAAGGTCGCGAGCAGCGCGAGAAGGATGCGGGTCGACATCGTCTGGTCGATGCGCGCCGAACCCGGAAGTCGCATTCACTTCATTTCTGATGGTGCGGATGACCGTCGGTGGCAAGCCAATCGGCGACCGCGGCGCGCTCGTCTTTCCACACGATGCCAGCGCGGTCGAAGTCGGCATCGGCGGCGTGCGCGAGCTCGACCGCACGCGGCCGATCGCTTCGCCACACCAGCTTCGCGAGATCGAACTCGGCGTTCGCCTTGCCGGCAGGCTCGCGACCTGCGGTGATCGCATGCTCGAGATCGGTGATCGCCGCGTCGCGATGGCCGGTCGCGACGCTGATCCTGGCCCGCGTCGTCAACGCGTTCGGTAGGTCGGTCGTGCCTTCGGTCTTGCTCAGCACTGGCACCGCCTTGTCGAGCAGCGCGAGCGCTTCGCGGTTGCGACCTACGCGTTGCAGCGAATCCGCGAGCTGAGCCTGGCACTGCGCCTGCGGTGCCGATCCGTCGCCGTTGGTGTACCCGTAGATCTCGCACCCGCGGGTCAAGTCGGCCCGAGCCTCGGCGTCGCGCTCGAGCATACCGAGGATGTCGGCGCGTACTAGCAACTGCTCCGCATAGCGTTCACTGCGCTCGCCGAGCACGCGACCGAAGTTCGCGAGCGCGAGATTCGCCTCTTGCAACGCGACTTCGTACTGGCCGGCGCGAAAAAACACACCCGCGATCTCGCCATGCGCGGTCCAACGATCGACGCTGTCGTTGCCGAGCTTGGCATCGACATCGGCGGTGACCGCGCGCCCGAGCGCGAGCGCTTCGTCGGTTTGCCCGATCATCGACAGCGCCACGGCGAGCCGCTCGCGGTACGTCAGCATCGCGGACACGTTCGTGCCGGCTGGCGTCTTCGCGATGGCATCGCGAAATGCCGCGACCGCATCTTCGTAGCGGCCCTGCGACTCGTAGAGATCGGCGAGTCCGATGATCACTTGCGAGAGCGTGTCCGGCGCGTCGCGCACCGTTCGCTCGATCGTCTTGCGCAACACCTGCTCGCCTTCGGTCAGCCGGTTCGCTTGGATCAGCGCCTCGCCTTGAACGTAGCCGAGCAGGGCCAGCGAGACCGGCGGGTTGCCGTTGCGCTCGAGCGCCGCCTTCGCGTCGCCGACATACTCGAGCGCGCGCTCCGGGTTGCCGTCATCGGACAGCGCGATCTGTGCGAGCATCAGCCAGGCCGCGCCGACGATGTAGTCGTAGTGGGCGATCTCGGCGGCATGCGCGGTTTCGCGCAGCGTCGCGGCGGCGTGCTTCGAATCGTCGCTCATGCTCTGCGTGCCGCCGAGCAAGTACAACGCCTCGGCGTGCACGGGGCCCCACACCGACTTCGTGTCCTCGACCAGTGCGGTCGCAGCGGACAGCGCGGTCGCGAAGTCGCCGCGATCGCGCGCGGCCTCGGCATCGAACGCGCGATAGCGCAGCGCGGTGACCTTGCGGCGCAGCGTGCGGTCGGCGGGCAGCATCGTGAACGACAAGCCAGGAGCCGGGTCAGCGCAGCGCGCCGGGTCGGCGAGCACCGCGAATTGGTTGCGCAGGTGGCGCGGGCCGTCGAGGATCAAGTCATCGACCGTGCCGGCGAGCTCGACCGTGCGCGCGTCGAGGCACGCGCTGATCGCCGACGGTTGCGCCGGTTCGCGATCGGCTTTGCACGTCGCGGTGTTTAGCGTCGCCCACGCGGCGACGTACTGGTCGAGCCGATCGATCGCGGCGTCTCGTAAGGTCTGATCGGTCGCGATCGCTTTGATCAGCTCCGGCTTGCGTGCCGCATATGCCGCATCGAGCGTCGCGAGCCGGGCCGCGCATGGGTCTTCCCGGCTTGGCCGCGACAACAGCGCGAACGCAACGCCGACCCCGACCAGTGCGATCGCGCCGCCTCCGATCGCGAGCTTCTTCGCGCGCGAGGTGATCCGCGCGAGCTCCTCGAGCAGCGCGTCGATCGATGGCCAGCGATCGGCAGGCAGTGGCGCCAGGCCGCGCTCGAGCGCGCGCACGAGCCGGCGCGGAACGGGCGCGAGCGGCGGGCGAGGCGGCGTTGCCATCGCGGCGCGGATCTCGTCGGCGGTCGTGCCGCGGAACGGCCGCTCGCCGTACAGCCCCTCCCACAGCGACGCGCAAAACGCGAAGACGTCGGCGCGACTGTCGACCGCTCCGCCGTCGAGTTGCTCGGGGGCCATGTACGCCGGCGTGCCGATCGCGGCGCCGGTCGCGGTCAGCCGGACCTCGACGGTCGGGGCTTGCCCCCGGGCGGCCGCACCGCCGAATCGCGGTGCGGTTCGATCGGCCGGCGAACGCGACGGCTCGATGTGCTCGTCATCGGCGTCGCCGATCGAGCGCGCGATCCCGAAGTCGGTGACGAGCACGCGCGTGACACGCTCGCCGGCGTCGCCGGCTGGCGATGCGGTTCCGTCGAGCTCGAGCAACACGTTGTCTGGCTTGAAGTCGCGGTGGACGATGCCGAGCGCATGCGCTGCTGCGAGGCCCGCGCCGGCGCGAGCGAACAGCGCGAGCGTTTGCCGCCACGACAGCTTCGCTCGCGGCAGGTAGCTCGCGAGAGTCGCGCCGCGCACGAGCTCCATCGCGATGTAACCCGCGTCTTCGTGGCGCCCGGCGGCGTACACCGTGATCACCGATGGGTGCACGACCTTCGCCATCAGCCGCGATTCGCGCACGAGGCGCTCGACGACGACGCCCGAGCCCGCGAGCTCGGGTCGCAATAGCTTGACCGCAACGAACCGGTCGAGCTCGCGGTCGTAAGCCTCGTAGACCTCGCCCATTCCGCCCGCGCCGAGCAACGCCCGCAGCTCGTACTGTGCGACCGATGTTCCGATCGGGGTGCGGGTCGGTGCCGATCCGGTCGCGCGCAACAGCGGCGTGAGGCTCGGCGTGCCGTTCGCGAGCGTCGCCGGGGTAACCGCACCGACCGCGCGGACCGCCGCGAGCATCGCCTCGCGACACGTGGCGCAACCGTCGAGATGCGCGGCGATGCGTGCCGACTCCGCCGCATCGAGCGCGCGGTCGACCATCGCACCGAGCGTGTCGTCGTTGGGGCAGGCCATCTCTCGTCCTGACGCGTCGCGCCGGGAATCTATTCAGGTGGCGTCGTGCCTGCAACGCGATTCGTCAGCTCGGACGGCGGCAACAATTGTGACAGGCTGACGTCGAGCTGGCTGCGCACCAGAGACGTCATCCGGTCGAGCTCGGTGGGCGTCAGCGACAACCGCTCGGTCAGCAGCTTTCGGCTCGCCTCGAACACCGTGTCGCATGCGCGTTGGATCCAGCGCGCCGCTGTCGCGCGATGCACTGCATAGACCGCGGCGATCTCGTCGATCGACAAGCCATCGACGAAGCTCATCCGCAGCGCCGCGTTGAGTCGCGGTTCGAGCGCGGCGACCGACTCGCGCAGCGCGGCGGAGAACGCCTCGGCATATTGCCGCTTGAGCAGCTCGAGCTCGGGATTGTTCGTGGTGATCGTCGCGATCGCGGCGGTCCAATCGTCATCGCCGACCGGGACCTCGCGCGCCCGCAACCGGGTGCGCCGCATCATCAACGCGGTGCGCGCCGCAGCGATCCCGACCCACGCACGCAGCGGGCCGCGGCCGGCGTACATCGCCAGCCGGGGGGTGCCATCTCCGACGAACAGCGTCGCCCGTAGTTGTTGCACGCCCTCATCGACGAATGCCGGATCGGAGTCGATCGCGCGAATCGCGCCGCGCGCCGCATTGAGCACGTCGCGATCGAACGCAGTCATCGCCG